>NZ_CACVCE010000035.1:0-22646 GCF_902729445.1 Magnetospirillum sp. LM-5
TGCCCTTATACCAACCGGCCAATGAATTGGCCGGTTGTATCGCCCCTCTGCCTTAGCGCCCGCATCCGCGGGCTTGGCCGCCGCCGCAATGGCGGCAGGATACCGGCCAACGAGTCACATCAATGGTTGGCCGGACTTACCGCCGGGTTTCCAGGCTTTCGATATAGGCGGTGACGTCGTCAACCTCGTGACGCTTGAGCTTGAAGCCCGTCATCGGCTTGGCGTGCGGCTTGGTCAGGGCGGCGCGGATGTCGGCGGCGCGGCGGTCCTTGGCGATGGACCCGAAGCTGGGGCCGGCATTGCCGCCGGCTCCCGACGGCGACACCACGTGGCAGGCCGCGCACCAGCGCGCCGCCAGCTCGCCGCCGGCATCGGCCGAGGCGGAATTCGCCCATGCCGGCGCCGCCATCACCACCAATCCTAACGCCACCGTCAGCGCCACGCGCATCCGTTCGTCTCCCACCGATCAAGCAACTGGGTCTGGATGGCCGGAACAATGCCCGCTTCGCTGCGCTGCGGCAAGCATGTTTCACGGCCGATTCCGGAATGGGAGTCCTGCGCTGCGCGCAGCTGCAATCACGCCTGGGGGATGATCAGGTCCAGGGTGGTCGCGGCCAGGCTGATCTCGGCCGGCAGGCGGGCGACGATGTCGCCGTCGCCTTGCAACGGCGCGCCGCGCGGGCCCAGGATGACCATCGAGCGGGCGGTGACGTGCTCGACCTCGGGCAGGTCGGCCAGGCGGTTCATCGGCAGCGCCAGGCCATAGCGCATCAGCCCGGCCATGCCCGATTTCGGCAGGATGCAGATGTCCAGCTGCGGCTTGTCCAGGCTGGCCCCCGGGGCGGCGACGAACGGGCCGCCGTAATAGCGGCCCTTGCAGGCCACCGCCATGCGGCCCTGATAGGTGCGCCCATTGGCGCGGACCTGGATTTCCGGGAAGTCGTAGCCGAACGCCTGTTTCACGCTTTCCACCACATAGGCCAGCTTGCCGGTGCGCCGCTTGAGCGCCGGATTGATGCCGGCCACCACCTGGGCATCCAGCCCGGCCCCGGCCATCAGCAGGAAATGACGGCCATTGGCGATAGCGGGATGGACAATCTGGGACGGGCCGAAGGCGATGGTCCGGGCGATGGCCTCGATATCCTTGGGGTCCAGGCCGATTTCCAGCGCCAGCACATTGGCGGTGCCCAGCGGGATCACCGCCAGCGACGGCGGCTTGGCCGCCGCCATCAGTCCGTTGACAACCTCGTTGACGGTGCCGTCGCCACCGGCGGCGGCGACCACGTCATAATCGTCACGGTCGCACTCGCGGGCGAAGTTTTCGGCGTCGCCGCGCCGGCCGGTGTCGCGGCAGACGACGGTGCAGCCCAATTCCTCCAGCCGTTCGACCACATCCTCGAACCGACGGCCGTGGCGACGCCCGGCGGTGGGATTGTGGATCACCAGCACGCGGCGGGGGATGGACGGGGCGATGGCGGCGGCATCCGGTTGGATCATGGTCTGAGCGAGCATGAGGGAAGGTGATACAAAAGATGGCAACATTGTTCCAATGAAACAATTGTGACGGATTCTTTTCCGGTTAGTGAAATTTAAAAATGACGGCGAATTAACGATACCATGCCAACACTATTTCGACGTATCAGGACGTCATGTCTGTTGACGCCGCACCATCTCGGCGCTTTCGCGCCATCTGGATTTCCGACATCCATCTTGGTACTCGGGGATGCAAGGCCGAATACCTTCTTGAGTTTCTCAAGCAGACCGAATCCGATATTCTTTATCTGGTCGGCGACATCGTCGATGGCTGGCGGCTGTCGAAATCGTGGTATTGGCCGCAGGCCCACAATGACGTGGTGCAGAAGCTGCTGCGCAAGGCGCGCAAGGGGACCCGGGTGATTTTCGTCCCCGGCAACCACGACGAATTCGCCCGCCATTACCTGGATCATTCTTTCGGCGGCATCGAGGTGGCCGAGCAGGCCATCCATTATACCGCCGACGGCCGCCGCCTTCTGGTGCTGCACGGCGATTCCTTCGACGGGGTGGTGACCTACGCCAAGTGGCTGGCTCGGCTGGGCGACGGCGCCTATACCCTGGCGCTGGCCTTGAACCATTGGGTCAATCTGGCCCGGCGCCGGCTGGGCCTGCCCTATTGGTCGCTGTCGGCCTATCTGAAGCACAAGGTCAAGAACGCCGTCCAGTTCATGGCCGATTACGAGCGCACCGTCGCCGACGAAGCGCGCCGCCAAGGCGTCGATGGCGTGGTGTGCGGCCACATCCACCATGCCGAGCTGCACGAGATCGACGGCATCCTTTACGCCAATGACGGCGATTGGGTGGAAAGCTGCACCGCGCTGGTCGAGCACCTGGACGGCCGCCTGGAGATCCTGCGCTGGCAGGAGGAACTGAACGCCACCCCCGCCCAGGCCGAGCACCGGTCCGAGGAGGAAACATGCGCATCGTCGTCGTCTCTGACGCCTGGTTTCCTCAGGTCAATGGGGTGGTTCGCACGCTCGACACCTTGAAGGCCGAGCTGGAACGGACCGGCCATCAGGTGGTGATGGTCACCCCCGACCTGTTCCGCTCGGTGGCGTGCCCGACCTATCCGGAAATCCGCCTGGCCCTGGCGCCGTCCGCCAAGCTGGCCCGGCTGATCGAGGCGGCCCAGCCCTGCGCCATCCACATCGCCACCGAAGGCCCGCTGGGCTGGGCGGCGCGCCGCTTCTGCCGGCGCCGCCAGCTTCCTTTCACCAGCGCCTATCACACCAAGTTCCCCGAATATGTCCGCGCCCGCTTCGGGGTGCCGTTGGGCCTGTCCTATCGGGTGATGCGGCGCTTCCACGATGCCTCGGCCCGGGTGATGGTCGCCACCCGAAGCATCGAGAACGAACTGACCGCGCGCGGCTTCTCCCGCCTCGGCCGGTGGTCGCGCGGCGTCGATACCGCTCAGTTCCGGCCCCGGCCCGAATGCCGGGGCGAGCACGGCCCGCTGGCCGGCCTGGCCCGGCCGATCTTCCTGTCGGTCGGCCGCGTCGCGGTGGAAAAGAACATCGAGGCGTTCCTGGCGCTGGACCTGCCGGGATCGAAGGTGGTGGTGGGCGACGGCCCGATGGCCGACGAATTGAAGCGCCGCCACCCCGAGGCCCATTTCGTCGGGGCCCGCTTCGGCGAGGATCTGGCTCGCCACTACGCCGCCGCCGACGTCTTCGTGTTCCCGTCGATGACCGACACTTTCGGGCTGGTGCTGCTGGAAGCCCTGGCGTCGGGCCTGCCGGTGGCGGCCTATCCGGTACCGGGGCCGCTGGATGTGCTGGAGGGCGGGACGGCCGGCATCCTGGACACCGACCTGGGCAAGGCGGCGCGCGCCGCCCTGGCCTTATCGCCCGAGGCCTGCCGCGCCCACGCCATGGGTTTTTCCTGGGCGGCGGCGACACAGCAGTTCCTGGCCAATCTTCAGCCGTTCGACCCGGCCTGCTCGCCCGATCCGGCGCCCCATTTGGCCAGCATGGCCTGAAGCTCGGCCGGGCGGAACGGCTTGCCCAGATAATCGTTCATGCCGGCGGCCAGGCAGCGTTCCGCGTCGCCGGCCAGGACGTGGGCGGTCATGGCGATGATGGGAAGGCTGCCCCCACCGTCCGGCAGGGCGCGGATCCGGGCGGTGGCTTCCAGCCCGTCCATCTCCGGCATCTGGATGTCCATCAGCACCATGTCGAACCGGCCGGCCGCGACCGCCGCCACCGCCTGGCGCCCGTCGGAAACGGCGGTGACATGGTGTCCCATCCGTTCCAGTTGGGCGATCGCCACCGTGCGGTTGACCGGGTTGTCCTCGGCCAGCAGCACGCTCAGCGGCCGGCACGGGACGGGCTGGGTCGCCGCGACCTCGTCTCGCTCGTCGATCACCGGCAGGAACGGCAGGGTGAACCAGAAGCGCGAGCCGCGCCCGGGCTCGCTGTCGACCCCGATCTCGCCGCCCAGCGCCTCGACCAGCCGCTTCGAGATGGCCAGGCCCAGGCCGGTACCGCCGAAACGCCGCGACACCGAGGAATCGGCCTGGCTGAAGGAATGGAACAACCGGCCGATCGCCTCGGGCGGGATGCCGATGCCGGTGTCGCGAACGTCGAAGCGCAGCACCGGGCCGCCATCTTGTCGGCCGACGGCGAACACCGAGATGGCGACGCCGCCCCGCTCGGTGAACTTGACCGCGTTGCCGACCAAATTGAGCAGGATCTGGCGCAGCCGGGCGCCGTCGCCCAGCAGCCGGCCGGGGATGTCGGGCGCCGTGTCCAGGCTGAGCTCGATCCCCTTTTCGCGGGCGCGGGGGCCCAGCAGGGCGGTGACCGCCTCCAGGGTCTCGCGCAGCGAGAAGGGCGCCATCGCCATGGTGGTCTGGCCGGCCTCCATGCGCGAGAAGTCCAAGATGTCGTTCAAGATGGTCAGCAGCGCCTCGCCCGAGTGCAAGATGGTCTGGGCGCAATCCTTCTGGTCGGCGGCCAGCGGGGTGTCGAGCAGAAGGCTGGCCATGCCCAGGATGCCGTTCATCGGCGTCCTGATCTCGTGGCTGATCACCGCCAGGAACTCGGACTTGGCGCGGCTGGCCGCCTCGGCTGCCTCCTTCGCGCGGTTCAACTGGGCTTCCGCCGCGTAATGGTCGCTGACATCGGTGATCGAGCCGACGATGCCGACCACCTGGCCGTCGGCGTTGCGATAGGCCGCCTTCTGGATCAAGGCGTGGATGTCGCGCCCATCGCCGGCCTTCAGCGGCATTTCGAACTGGCACACCCGCTCGCGCCCCTCGATCAGCGCCTGGTCGGTGCTGGCGACCCTTTGGTGCAGGTCGGGATTGGGATTGATCCGCTTCAATTCGGCGCCGATCACCTGATGGCGGGGCAGCCCGACCAGGTCCAGGAAGGCCCGGTTGCATCCCAGATGGCGGCCCTGGATATCCTTGTAGAAGATACCGTTGGGAATGGTGTCGATCACCGTCTGATGCAGCGCCAACTGGTCCTGAAGCGCGCGCTCGGCGGCCTTGCGGGCGGTGATGTCGTTCAAGGCCACCAATACCGCCGCCTCGTCCATTTCGACCAGGGCCAGGGATACCAGGGCCCAGAACGGCTGGCCGGTGACGGTCCGCAAGCGGACCTCGAATTCATCGACGAAGCCGCGCTCGGCCAGGCGGTCGCGCAGGCGGATCAGGTCGCGGCGCGAGGCGGCACGGGCCGGAAGCGGCCGGCCGGTCAATTGCTCGACCGTGGTGCCCAGAAGACGGGCCGCCCGGCGGTTGACGAACAGCACGCTTCCGTCCTCGCGCCGAAGCAGGGCCAAAGGATAGGGCGCCGAGGTCAGCAGCGTCGACAGGCGGTGTTCCGACAAGGCCAATTGACCGCGCGATTCGCGCTGCTCGACGCGCCGCCGGGTCAGGGTGTAGGCGGCCGTCGCCGCCAGCAAGGCCAGCAGCGCGCCCAGCGTGCGCAATTGCATCTGCACCGGCGAGGCATGCTGGTCCCAGCCGCCGACCGGGACGGCGGCCATTTGCCAGGTGCCGCCCGGCAGGATGATTTCGGTCAGCACCGGATCACGGTCGAACAGACGGGGATCACCATGGAACACCTCGCCCGCCGCCCCCAGGCCGTCGCGGCCACGGATGGCGATGTCCAGGCCGCTCTCGCGATCGGTGACCCCGGTCTCGTCCAACAGGCCGGGCAGCATGATCGGAATGGCGATCAGACCCCAGGGCCGCCCGCTGCCGGCCGCGCCGTCGGGCGGGCTTTCGAACACCGGCATGCGGCCGATCACCGCCACACCGCCCTGGATCAAGGTGACCGGCCCGGCCAGCATCGGTTCGCGCTGGGCGAACATCCGCTCGATCGCCGGCCATTGCTGCGGCAACGAGCGATAATCCACCCCCACCGTCTGGCTGTTGCCGGCCTGGGGATAGACGTAGGTGATGGTGGTGCCGCGCGCCAGGGCGATGTTTCGGATGTGGCGCTTCTGGCGCATCATCTCGCGGGCGATGGCGGAAAATTCGTCTTGGCCGATCTCCAGCCGGGTGGCGATCACCGCCGCCAGGCCCCGGGTCAGCAGCAAGGTCCCACCCAGTTCGCCCTCGAGCCGGGCCCGCACGGTGGCCAGACGCCCCAAGGCGAGCGCACGGATTTCCTGATGGTGACGGGCCGATTCCAGGGTATCGACCAGACTGACCAGCGCCAGCACCAGCGCCGCCACCATTCCCGCCGCCAGCCAAGACCGATTGCGTGTCATCCGCGCGGCCCCCTCTCTGGTTGGCGCCGACCTAGATGAAGAGCTTATATCATTCGAACAGGGTCGTCACCGCCAGACCAGCGAATCCACCGCGCCGCAGGCCGGACAGGCGATTGCCCACGAATCGGCCGGCTTGGCGCAGACCTGGCAGGTCCAGGCCGGCTCGGCCCCGGCACCCGCCGCCTTCATCAGCCAGTCACGGGCCGCGGCTTCGTCGCCCTTTTCCTCGCGCTCCAGCCGGGCCAGCAGGATGTAAAGCCCGGCGCTGGGCCGCAACTCCACCGCCTTTTCCAGATGGGTGCGGGCCTGACCCCATAATTTGGCCGCCAGGGCGACCTCGGCCAGGGCGGCATGGCCGCAGGCGCCGTCAGGGTTCAGGCGCACCAATTTCTCGACCCGTTTGACGCGATCGAGCGGGCTTTCCTTCGGCGCCAGGGCCAGGGCCGCCTCGATCAGGTCGGGGTGGGCCACGGCTTCCCAGGTCGCCGCCAGCACCGATTCCGCCTTGCGGGTCTTGCCGGCGCGATGCAGGGCGGCGGCGGCCTTGACCGCCGCCGGCACCAGGATCGGGTCGGCGCGGTGGGCGGTCTGGGCGAAGTCCAGGGCGGCGGCAGCATTGCCGTCGCGTTCGGCCTGATCGGCGCGCGCCAGGGCCACCAGGGCCTGACGGTGCAACAGGTCGGCGCCCGACAGCAGCTTGCGGCGCTTGGCCTCGGTCAGGGTGGAATCCGCCTCGATCCACTGGCCGGCGCCGGCCTGCAGGTCGAACAAGGTGGCGGCCAGCCCGTCGGTGGTGCCGCCCAGCGACCAGCCCCGCGCGGCCAATTCCAGCGCCTTGGCCTTGTCGCCCTGCTTGAGCGCGAGATCGGTCAGGCCCTTGAGACCCAGCACGGCGGTTTCGGGGCGTTCGGCCAGGCGCTGGTAATGGCGTTCGGCATCGGCGCCGCTGTGCACCTGCGCCGACAGCAAGGCGGTCAGCGAGCTGTCGGCCAGCAGGCGGTCTGCCCGCTTGGCCAATTTGCGGGCCTGACGCGAATCGCCGGCGGCCAGGGCGGCCATGCCGTCGGACAGCGCCCGATAGCCGGCCTGGGTGCGCTTGGCCCGGCGGCCGGCCAAAAAGCGACCTGGCCCGCCCACCACGGCACCGGCCAGGCGCAGCAGCGCGTTGACGGCGATCATCAGCGCCAGCATGGCCAGCACCAGCACCGGGACGGTGGTATCGACCCGCCAGCCCTCCCAACGAAGGGTCACCGAACCGGGCCGGTCGGCCAGCCATACCGTGGCGGCGACCAGCAGCCCGGCCAGCACGGCGAAGGTCAGCAGGCGGCGGATCATGGCTTGGCCCCGATGGCGGCCACCACATGGGCGGTCATCTCGGACACCGCATGGTCGGCGGCCAGCCGGTCGCTGGCGTCGGCCAGCCAGGGGGCGGCAATCGTGGCGGCGCCACCGGTCAAGCGCGACAATTCGGCCAGGGCGGCGGTCAGGTCGCCCTCGCCCAGCCGCGCCGTGGCGCGCGCCACCAGGGCCGGGCTGTCCTCGCCCACCGCATCGCCATCCTCGCGGCGCACGATGACCAGGGTGGCCAGCCGGTCCAGGGTCTGGCGCCACCAGCTCATCTCGGCCGGCAGGATGTCGGCGCGGACGATGGAAGGCGCCAAAGCGTGGAACCGCGACACCAGCACGGCACGGGTCGGCAGGCCGGCTGCGGCACGGGCCTTCAGGATCTCGACGCCGCGCAGGATGTCGGAATCGGTGCCGGCCAGGGCCTTGACGGCGCGCAGTTCCGAATCATAGGGAAGCGAGGCGGCCAGCGCCTCGCGCAATTGCCCGACCGCCAGCAGCAACGCCACCGCCGAGCTTCGCTTCGATTCCAGCTCGGCCAGGCGGGATTCGGCCTTTTCCAGCCGGTCGGTCATGCGCAAGACGGCGGCCGCGTCGGCGCTGGTGCGCTTCAACTCGCCCACTTGCGCCGCCAGTTCCTGCAGGTCGGCGGTCAGGCGGGCCGGAATCTGCGCCTGCAGTGCCTTGATCTGGCCTTCGGCCTGGTCCAGGCGCGCATCGGCGGCGGGACGGGCTTCCAACTGGGCCAGGCGCCCCTGTAGAGCGGCCAGCTCGGCCCGCACCGAATCGGAGGCCGGCGCCACCGGAGCCGGAGCGGGATTGGCCGGAGCCGGATTGGCTGGAACCGAATTGGCTGGCGGGGCCAGGGTCGCGGTGGGGACCACCATCTCCAGCACCGACTTCCACGATTCATAGGTCAGCGCCGCCGCCCCGATCAGGGCGGCCAGGATGACTGCCAGAACCAGCGCCCAGGCCGACGAGCCCTTGGCGGGCGCCGCATTTTCCGGTTCCGGGCGGGCCGGGTCGCCGGATGCGGGCGTGGCTGGCTTGGGCACGTCGGTCTCGGTCATGGAAGGTCCCCGGTCGGTCGTGGGCTGAAGCGCCGCCAACAGGGCGGCTTGGGTGGGAGCGGCGGCCACATGGACCCCCGCCCACGGCAGGGCGGACAATTCCCGCGCCACCGCCTGACTAAGCGCGTAAGCGGCGATGCGCCCGGTGGTTTCGGACAAACCGGCCGCCGCCACCAAGGTAGCAAAGGTCGCCGCCGTGCGGGGAGAGAAAAACAAGGCGACGTCGATGGTGCCATCTTTCAGGGATTGCGCCAGCTCGTCGGAAATGCGCTCGGCGGTTTCGGCGCGGTACAGCACCACCCGGCGGACGGTGAAGCCGGCCTGGCCCAGCCGGCCCGACAGATCGCCCGCCGTGACCGAGCCGGCGGCATGCAAAAGCGCACCGGCTTCCGGCCGGCAGCGTTCGGTGACCAGGGCGGCCAGGCTGTCGACGTCGCCGCCGGCGCTGGCCACAGCGCGGTAGCCCAAATCCCGCGCCGCCCGCGCCGAGGCGTCGCCCACCGCCCACACCGGCAGGTCACGGTCGGCCAGCGTCCGGGCCAATGCGCGGATACCGTTGGCCGAGGTGGCGAGGATGCCCTGAAGCCCGTCGGTGTCGATCTGGGCGTCCTCGACCGGGCGGATCTCCAAAAGCGGCTCGATCTGGACGGCGAAGCCCAGTTCCGCCAGCGCCGTGGCGATTCCGTGACTGTCCTCGCGGGGCCTTGTCACCAGGGCGCGTTTGGCCCGTGCCGCACCCGTGCCGGGTGGCTCGGACACCGCTCGGGCTGGGGGCACCATGCCCTAGCCCTTGATGGCGTCGAAGAAGCCCGGCCCGGCCCGGCCGATCAGTTCTTCCGCCGCGTCGGTGCCCATGGCCGCCGCGTCGGTGCCCATGGCCGCCGCGTCGGCGGCCGGTCCGCTCCGTTCGGTGGCATGCACGATCTTGCCGTCAAGGCTGACGATCAGGCCGCGGAACCGCAAGGTTTCGCCCTCCAGCTCGGCCAGGGCGGCGATCGGCGTGCGGCACGAGCCGTCCAGCCGGGTCAGGAAGGCCCGCTCGGCGGTGATGCGGGTCATCGTCTCGGGATGGTTCAGCGCCGACAGGAAGCGCAGCGAATCCTGGTCGTCGGCGCGGCAGGTGATACCGATCGCGCCTTGCGCCACCGCCGGCAGCATGTCGTCGGGCGAGATGGCGCCACTGGCATGGTGGGCCAGCCCCAGCCGGTTCAGGCCGGCCATGGCCAGAAGCGTGGCATCGACCACCTTTTCTTCCAGCTTGCGCAGACGGGTCTGGACGTTGCCGCGAAAGTTCACCACCTTGAGGTCGGGGCGGCGGTGCAGGATCTGGGCGCCACGCCTGAGCGACGACGAGCCGATCACCGCGCCGGCCGGCAGGTCGGCCAGGCTTTTGGCGGTCAGACTGATGAAGGCGTCGCGGACATCCTCACGCGGGAGCACGCAGGGCAGGACGATGCCGTCGGGCAGAACGGTGGGCACGTCCTTCATCGAATGGACGGCCAGCTGGATACGGCCCTCCAGCATCGATTCGTCCAGCTCCTTGGTGAACAGGCCCTTGCCGCCGATCTCGGCCAGCGGACGGTTCTGCACCATGTCGCCGGTGGTGTTGATCACCTGAATGGCGACGGCGCCGTCGGGGGCGAGTTCGGGCCAGGCGGCCGCCAGGCGGTGCTTGGTTTCGTGGGTCTGGGCCAGCGCCAGGGGCGAGCCGCGGGTGCCGATGGTGAGGATGGGTTTGTCGGTCATGGTCCGGTTGTTGTAGGTAATGACGAGGATTCTGGAAAGGGATTTCACGCGTGCTGGTGCTGGGCATCGAGACAAGTTGCGACGAGACGGCGGCCGCCATCGTGGCCGACGATCGGACCATTCTGGCCGATGTCGTGCTGTCGCAACTTGACGATCATCGTCCCTATGGCGGAATCGTTCCGGAAATCGCCGCCCGCTCGCATCTGGACCATGTCGATCGCCTGATCGGCCAGGCCATGACCCGGGCCGGCCTGACCTTCGACCAACTGGACGCCGTCGCCGCCACCGGCGGGCCGGGCCTGATCGGCGGCGTGATGGTCGGCGTGATGGCCGGCAAGGCCATCGCTCTGGCCGCGGGCAAACCGTTCCTGGCCGTCAACCATCTGGAAGGCCACGCGCTGACCGCCCGGCTGACCCATGACGTCGCCTTTCCCTATCTGCTGCTGCTGGCGTCGGGCGGCCATTGCCAATTGCTGGCGGTGCTGGGTGTCGGCCACTATCGCCGCCTGGGCACCACCATCGACGACGCCGCCGGCGAGGCCTTCGACAAGGTCGCCAAGATGGTGGGCCTGGGCTATCCCGGCGGGCCGCAGGTGCAGGAATGGGCGGCCCGGGGCGACGGCGACCGTTTCCAGCTGCCGCGCCCGATGAAGGGCAAGCCCGGCTGCGATTTCAGCTTTTCCGGCATCAAGAACGCCGTGCGCCTGCTGGTCGAAGGCCTGGAAAAGCCCTTGTCCGACCGGGACAAGGCCGATGTCTGCGCCGGCTTCCAGAAGGCGGCGGCCGAAAGCATCGCCGACCGTACCCGGCGCGCCATCGAGCTGATGCAGGCCCAATGGCCCGAGACCAGCCATCTGGTGGTGGCCGGCGGCGTCGCCGCCAACAAGGCCCTTCGCGCCAGCCTGGAACAACTGGCCGGCCGCGCCGGCATGACCTTCCTGGCGCCGCCCTTGAACCTTTGTACCGACAACGCGGCGATGATCGCCTGGGCCGGGCTGGAACGGTTCCGCCTGGGCCAGACCGACCGCCTGGATTTCGCGCCTCGCCCGCGCTGGCCGCTGGACCCCACCGCCCCCAAGGCCAAGGGCGCCGGCATCAAAGCCTGAACCCGGAGACCGACACGATGGACAATTTCACCTATCACAACCCGGTCAAGCTGATCTTCGGCAAGGGCCAGATCGCGCAAGTGGGCCGCGACATCCCCAAGGGATCGCGCGTGCTGTTCGCCTTCGGCGGCGGCTCGATCAAGGCCAACGGCATCCATGCCCAGGTGGTGGCCGCCCTGGGCCAGCACAGCCTGACCTTCGTCGAATTTTCCGGCATCGAGCCCAATCCCCGCTACGAGACGCTGATGAAGGCGGTCGACTTGGCCCGGGCCGAGAAGCTGGACTTCGTCCTGGCGGTCGGCGGCGGCTCGGTGGTGGATGGCTGCAAGTTCATCGCCGCCGCCATCCCCTTCGAGGGCGATTGCTGGGACATCGTCGCCAAGCGCGCCCGGCTGAAATCGGCGGTGCCCTTGGGCGTGGTGCTGACGCTGCCGGCGACGGGCTCGGAAATGAACGCCTTCTCGGTGGTCAGCCGCGAGGAAACCGGCGAGAAGCTGGGCTTCGGCTCGCCCGCCGTGATGCCGCGCTTCTCGGTGCTGGACCCCGAATCCACCTATTCCCTGCCGGCGCGCCAATTGGGCAACGGCATCGTCGATGCCTTCGTCCATGTGCTGGAACAGTATCTGACACGGCCGGCCGACGCGCCCTTGCAGGACCGCCTGGCCGAAGCGGTGCTGGCCACCCTGGTCGAGATCGCCCCCAAGGTGATGGCCACGCCGCCCGATTATCAGGCCCGCGCCAATCTGATGTGGTGCGCCACCATGGCCTTGAACGGACTGATCGGCCAGGGCGTGCCGCAGGATTGGTCGACCCACATGATCGGCCACGAACTGACCGCCCTTTACGGCATCGACCATGCCCGCTCGCTGGCGGCGGTGTGGCCGGGCGTGGTGGCGGTGCGTCGCCCGGTCAAGCGAGCCAAGCTGGCCCAGTTCGCCGCCCGGGTCTGGGGCCTGACCGAGGGATCCGAGGACACCCGCATCGACCTGGCGGTGGCCAGGACCCGCGCCTTCTTCGAAAGTGTCGGCGTGCCGGCCGGCACCACAGCCGCCGGCATTCCGGCCGAAGCGGCTGGATTGGTCGCGGCCCGCTTAAGCGAACGCGGCGGCCTGCCGCTGGGCGAGGACGGCGCCATCGGCGCCGCCGAGGTCCGCGCCATCCTGGAGGCGGCGGCGTGACGAACTATTCGTAGAAGCTGCTGGTATCGACGGTCAGATCGTCGATGACGATCTGACCGTCCTCGGTCAACCGCCCTTTGATGTGCCCAGGAAGATTGTCTGAGGTGGTGATCTCATCATTCCTGCCGCCGTAGCTTAGTCCGACATAGACAATCACATCGGCTTCGAATTTCTCGTCGCTGGTCTGGATACTCTCGTCAATGACATCCACACCATCGAATTCGGTGCGATTGGAAAGCTGGTCCAGTTCGTTCAAGACGGTAGGAAAACAATTGAGCAGAGCCGTCCCATATACGGCTCTGGCAATTTCCGCACCATTGATCTTGTTCTGGGCCATCGCATGCCTCAATAGTTCACGTTGCCAACGGCAATGTCATTGGAATACTGCCATTCCAAGGTTGCCCCAATACCATCAAGGTCAGCACTGATATGGGCAGTGTCAATGCCCAAGTAGAACAGCTTCTTCCGGAAGAAGGGTCGATGACGGTCCGGAATGACGAAGCAGTCTCGTCGCACGTTTCTGACATGGAGTGGGGCCGAGGGGTCAGGGTGAATCGAAAAGAAGCCCTTCTGGTTGACGATGCGGGGAACATGGCCGTTGGGAATGGCAAAAGTCACTTCGGTTAAGTCGAACGGATTGGTGTCGGTCATGTCACGAAGAGCTGGGATGAAATAGGCCATAATTGCCGCATCGGGGGAAAGTGCCGCCTGTTCTGGTGCTGCCGGGTCGGCCGCCAGAACAGGCGGCTTGGATGAAACCGCGAAATAGGCCGCGACCAGCGGGTTGCTTGTCCAATCCATCAGACGGGTCGGTAGACCGTGATGCTGGGCAATTGATAGAATGTCGAATTGGGTCAGTGTCTCGCGGCGAAGCAGCGGCCGACAGCGTCGCTCGAAGTTGGAGAGAATACGCCGTTCTTTTGCCGGGTCGAAACGTTCGCGGCCGATTTTTGGGACCAACTCATAATCTTTGGAACCCAATCCACGGAATAGCCATGGCGCCTGGGCGTGGCGGTCGATGAACTCCATGAATTTCCGCCAGCATTCCTCACGTTCCAACCTTGACGCAACGGGACTCATGAGGGCAGACCTTTCCTCTAAGGTTAGACCTGGGATGCCGCGTCATGTGCAGCCGGCTGCCGGCAGTGTATCTGCGTATCGAAAGATGATCAATGATTGCGCAAAACTGTGAAACAACACCCAGAGTAACGCCCCCCACCACCCTGGTCCTGGGCGGCGCCCGCTCGGGCAAAAGCGTCTATGCCGAGGGATTGCTGGCGGGTGCTGCGGCCCTGTATATCGCCACCGGCCAGGCCTTCGACGACGAGATGGCCGAACGCATCCGCCTGCACCGCGACCGGCGCGGGCCGGACTGGACCACCCTCGAGGAACCGCTGGAACTGGCCGCCTGCCTGGACCGCCACCTGTCGCCCGACCGCGCCATCCTGGTCGATTGCCTGACCCTGTGGATCAGCAACCTGATGCATGCCGGCCTGGATGTCGGGCGCGAGACCGACCGCCTGGCCGAATTGCTGCAAGACCCGGCCGGGCCGGTGGTGCTGGTCTCCTCCGAGGTCGGGCTGGGCCTGGTGCCCGACAACAAGATGGCCCGCGAATTTCGCGACCATCAGGGCCGGGTCAACCAGAAACTCGCCTCGGTCTGCCGCCGCGTGGTATTCGTCGCCGCCGGCCTGCCGCTGATCATGAAGGATACGCTTTGATGTCCAAGGTTCCCGCCACCGTCATCACCGGTTTCCTGGGGGCTGGCAAGACCACCCTGGTCCGCCACCTGATGGAAAACAACCAGGGCAAGCGCATCGCCCTGATCGTCAACGAGTTCGGCGACAAGGGCGTCGATGGCGAGTTGCTGGCCTCGTGCGGCATTTCCGGCTGCGCCGAGGATTCCATCATCGAACTGGCCAATGGCTGCCTGTGCTGCACCGTCGCCGACGAGTTCCTGCCGACCATCCAGTCCCTGCTGGAACGGGCCAGCCCGCCCGACCATATCCTGATCGAGACCTCGGGCCTGGCCTTGCCCAAGCCGCTGGTCAAGGCCTTCCACTGGCCGGAAATCCGCTCGAAGGTGACCGTCGACGGGGTGATCGCCGTGGTCGATGCGGCCGCCGTCGCCGATGGAAGATTCGCCGACAGCCCCGAAGCCATGGCCCAGCCCGACCACGACAACCCGCTGGAAGAGGTGTTCGAGGACCAACTGGCCTGCGCCGATCTGGTGCTGCTGAACAAGACCGACCTTTTGCATCCCGACACCGTCGCCCAGGTCCACCAGCAGGTGGCGCAGGATCTGCGCGCCGGCATCAAGGTGGTGCGCACCAGCAAAAGCGCCATCGACCCCCGGGTGGTGCTGGGCCTGAGCGCGGCGGCCGAGGACGATCTGGCCGCAAGGCCCAGCCATCACGATGCCGAGGACGGCCACGACCATGACGATTTCACCAGCTTCGCCATCGCCCTTCCGGCCATAACGGATGTCGAGGCGCTTGAGGACCGCATCCTGGACGCCATCGCCACCCACGACATCCTGCGCCTGAAGGGCTTCCTGGCGGTCGAGGGCAAGGCGGCGCGCGCCGTGGTGCAAGCGGTCGGGACCCGGCTGGAACGCTGGTTCGACCGGCCGTGGAAAAGTGACGAGGTCCGCACCGGCCATCTGGTGGTGATCGGCCGCACCGGGCTGGACCGGAGTGCTATTGAAGCAATGATTCGAAAATGAGATACCTTACCGAACTATTTGACCTCGCCCTCGTCCTTTGGTAGCAAATCGGCCATGCACTACGCTGACCCATCGCCATCACGTTTCCCCAGGCCAGATATCGAAGCATTCGCCGAAGCGATCTTCGATCGTATGAACCTGGAACCGGGCCACCCGATGGATGATATCGTGACCCGATTAGGGGGACGAATTTCGTTTGTCGATCTCATGTCCCTGGGCGAGTCCAGCGATGGCTCGATTCGCATTGATGACGAGCGTAGCTTCGAAATTTTTCTACCTCTGCACACCAGCCGTGAGCGGGACCGCTTCACCACGGCCCACGAACTGGGGCACTTGTTTCTGCACTACCTCTATCCGCGTAAGATGGGCCGCAAGGTAAAGCTGATGAAAGCACGACGTGCGGGCAGTGGCCTTGTGGAATGGGAAGCAAACTGGTTCGCTGCTGCCTTTTTGATGCCTCGCCAGACGTTTGTCCGCGTTCACGACGAGTGCGGAGGCAACCTGCACGAACTCTGCGAAGAGTTCGGCGTGTCGTTGGCTGCTGCGCGAATCCGAGCTGAAACCGTGATCGGACCGCATGTCGAAGTCGAAGCATAAAAGCAAAAAGCCGGACCCATTCCCCGCGTTCCTGCAGTCGAAGCTCAGGCTTTTCCTGAGCGTGGACCTCGTCGGCTCGACTGCCTTCAAGCAGAGGGCTCTGGAAGAGACCCGCTCCGTATCAGGATCAAGAATATACTCGTACTGGCTTGAGGTTGTTACGGAGTTCTATCGCAAGATCGACGAGCTGTTTTTTGAAGAGTGGGACAATCTTGCCAGCGCCCAGAATTCCGGTGCGCTCCAGCGCGGAGAGCGGCCGGTCTTCTGGAAGACCCTCGGCGACGAGCTGCTTTATACTAAGGTTCTGACCCATCATTCGGAAGCTTTGACCTGCCTTTACGCATGGATCAAAGCGGTTGGCCGATATAAGGATTCGCTCAAGGAAAAATCCCTGCTCTCACAATTGTCGGTGAAGTGCACAGCATGGCTAGCGGGTTTCCCGATCAACAATTCCGAAGTCATCGTATCGACACAGGGGAACCCGATCAGTCCGATCGCGGGAACCGACCACGTATTCGAAAACATGACACTGCTGGACAATTGGTATAACCAGTCTGCCAAGATTAAGCGGGAAGGGGTGCTAGATTTCGTCGGCCCCTCCATCGATATCGGCTTCCGATTGGCTGGACACTCCACCAAGCGTAAGATGGCTATCTCGGTCGAATTGGCCCTTCTCGCCGTGTCCGCCCAGTTCAATGCGATAGCCCCCGACAATCACAAGCCTCTTAGAATTTTCTACGGCGGCGGAACCGCATTGAAGGGCGTTCTTGATGGAGAGCCCTATCCCTGGTTCTGGATCGACCTGAGCCGTGATGACGAACGGAACACCCTCGAGGAGAATCTCTTCAGCGACAACAAAGAGGCCATCAAGACGTTCTGCTTGTCCTTTTTCGAAGGACACCCGGACTTCGTGAAACCGTACATCTGCGGCGGGAACGACAATCTGTTTCACGATAGACCCAAATCGCACCCAGATTTGCAGCAGGCGCTGCTGAGCGGATGGACCGATTATCGGAAGAAAATCGCGGAAGAAGCCGAGGCTCTGAAACACGACAGCGATGCATCGGCGCGATCCGGCGACCCCGCCGGCATAGATCAGGTGCTTGACGATCTCCCCCGCTAGCCTTAGACGCTAGTTCATGCATCTTCTTGCCGCCCAGCCCGGCAGCGTTTCCGACGGGGCCGAGGCCATCGACCTTGGCCAGAGCCCGGCCGACATCGTCTTCCTGTCGGCCGCCGATTCCGAGCTGGCGGCCCTGGCCGCCGCCCACGCCGCCCTGGGGGCGCCGGTAAGCTTGCGCCTGGCCAATCTGATGCGCCTGGCCCACCACATGTCGGTCGATCTTTATGTCGATCAGGTGGTGGCCCACGCCAAGCTGGTGGTGGTGCGGCTGTTGGGCGGGCGGGCCTATTGGCCCTATGGCATCGAGCAGATCGCCCGGACCTGCCGCAAGCAGGGCATCGCCTTCGCCATCCTTCCCGGCGACGACCGCCCCGATGCCGACCTGCTGGCCGAAACCAACCTGGAGCCGGAAGAGGTGCAGCGTCTGTGGCGCTGGCTGATCTTCGCCGGGCCCGACAATGCCCGATCCTTCATCGGCTTCTGTGCCGAAAGGACCGGCCACCCCACCGCCTGGCTGGAGCCCCGGCCGCTGCCGCCGGCCGGCCCCTATGACCCGCAGCCGCGCGATCTGGCCCGACCGCTGGCCCTGGTGGTGTTCTACCGCGCCCTGGTGCTGGCCGGCGACACCGCCCCCATCGATTCCCTGCTGGCCGCCTTGCGCGGGCGCGGATTGGATGCCTGCGCGCTTTATGTCTCGTCGTTGAAAGAGGCCGCCTCGGCGGCGCTGGTCGAGCAGACCATCGACGCCGACCCGCCCGCCATCATCGTCAACGCCACCGGCTTCGCCGTCGCCACCCCCGGCCGGCCCGAGGATTCTCCCTTAAGCCGCGCCGATTGCCCGGTGCTGCAGGTGGTGCTGGCCGGCGGCACGGAAGCGGCCTGGCGCGACGGCACCCATGGGCTGGGCCCCAAGGACATCGCCATGAACGTGGCCCTGCCCGAGGTCGATGGCCGCGTGCTGGCCGGCGCCATTTCGTTCAAGGGCGCCAGCCGCGATCAGGCCACCCAATGCGACATCGCCCGCCACCAGCCGGTGGCCGACCGCGTCGATTTCGCCGCCGATCTGGCCGCCGCCTGGGCCAGATTGCGGCGCAAGGAACCCGGCCAGCGCCGGGTGATGGTGGTGCTGGCCAATTACCCCAACCGCGACGGCCGGCTGGGCAACGGCGTCGGCCTCGACACCCCGGCCGGCACGGTGCGGGTGCTGCAAGCAATGCAGGCCGCCGGCTATGATGTCGGTCATATCCCGGCCGACGGCGATGCGCTTCTGGCCCTGCTGCAACAAGGCCCGACCAACGATTGGCGACATCTGGACCAACGCGAGGAACGGGAATCCCTGTCGCTGGCCGATTATCACCTGTTCTTCGGCGCGCTGCCCGACGGCGTCCGCCAGGCGGTGCTGGACCGCTGGGGCCCGCCCGAGGGCGATCCGTTCTTCAGGCCGGGCGCGCTGACGTGCGGCCGCTTCCTGCTGCCAGTGCTGCGGCTGGGCAATGTCGCCATCGGCATCCAGCCGGCGCGCGGCTATAATATCGACCCGGCCGCCTCGGCCCACGACCCGGCCCTGGTGCCGCCCCATTCCTATCTGGCCTTCCACGCCTGGTTGCGCTGGCAATTCCAGGCCGAAGCCGTCATCCATATGGGCAAGCACGGCAATCTGGAATGGCTGCCGGGCAAGGCCTTGGCCCTGTCGGCCGATTGCTTCCCCCAGGCCTGCCTGGGCGCGCTGCCCAACCTTTACCCCTTCATCGTCAACGATCCCGGCGAGGGCACCCAGGCCAAGCGGCGCACGGCTGCGGTGATCATCGACCATCTGACGCCGCCTTTGACCCGGGCGGAAAGCTATGGCCCCTTACGCGAGCTGGAACGGCTGGTCGATGAATATTACGACGCCGCCGGCCTGGACCCGCGCCGGCTGGTGCCCTTGAAGAAAGAGATCCTGGCGCTGACCGCCACCATCGGCCTGGATGCCGATCTGGGCATCACCTTCGCCGACGATGCCGACCAGGCCCTGGCCAAGCTGGATTCCCATCTGTGCGAGCTGAAGGAATTGCAGATCCGCGACGGGCTGCACATCTTCGGCCAAAGCCCGACCGGCCTGCAGCGTCAGACCTTGCTGGTGGCGCTGGCCCGGGTGCCGCGCGGATCGGGTGACGGCAACGCCTCGCTGCTGCGTGCCTTGGCCGAGGACCTGGGCCTGGGCTTCGATCCGCTGGAGTGCGACCTGGGCACCGCCTGGACCGGCCCCACCCCGGCCGCGCTGGACAGCCCCGATCCGTGGCGGACCATGGGCGACACGGTCGAGCGGCTGGAAGCCCTGGCCCTGGCCCTGGTGGCCGAAGACCGCGCCTGCGAGCCCTCCTGGACGCGCACCATTGCGGTGCTCGACGCGATCCGCCACCGCTTGGCCCCCGCCGTCGATGCCTGTGGCCAGGCCGAGCTGGACGGCCTGCTGGCCGGGCTGGACGGCCGCTTCGTGCCCCCCGGCCCATCGGGGGCGCCGACCCGGGGCCGGCCCGACGTGCTGCCGACCGGGCGCAATTTCTTCTCGGTCGATACCCGCATGGTGCCGACGCCGGCGGCCTGGGCCTTGGGCTGGAAATCCGCGCAATTGCTGGTGGAACGCCACCTGCAGGACCATGGCGAGTGGCCGCGCACCATGGCCCTGACCGCCTGGGGCACCAGCAACATGCGCACCGGCGGCGACGATATCGCCCAAGGCCTGGCCCTGATGGGGGTGCGGCCGACCTGGGATGTCGGCTCGAACCGGGTGTCGGGTTTCGAGGTGATGCCGGCCGGCCTGCTGGACCGCCCGCGCGTCGATGTCACCCTGCGGGTCTCGGGCTTCTTCCGCGACGCCTTCCCCGATCTGATCAATCTGTTCGATCAGGCGGTGCGCGCGGTCGCCAAGCTGGATGAGCCCGCCGACACCAACCCCCTGGCCGCCCGGGTGCGCGAGGAACAAAGCCGGCTGGGCGAGGGCCTGGCGGCGGCGCGGGTGTTCGGCTCGAAGCCCGGCGCCTATGGGGCCGGATTGCAGGCCCTGATCGACGAGGGCGGCTGGAACGACCAGGCCGACCTGGCCGCCGCCTATGTCGCCTGGGGTGGCTGGGTTTACGGCGGCGGCAACGAGGGCGAAGCCGCGCACGATCTGTTCACCACCCGGCTGTCCCAGGTCCAGGCGGTGGTGCAAAACCAGGACAACCGCGAGCACGATCTGCTGGATTCCGACGATTACTACCAGTTCGAGGGCGGCATGAGCGCGGCGGTGGCCCAGGCCTCGGGGGCGCAGCCGGCGATCTATCACCCCGACCATTCCCGCCCCGAAAGCCCGCGCATCAAGACCCTGGAAGAGGAAATCGCCCGGGTGGTCCGCGCGCGTGCCGCCAATCCCAAATGGATCGAAGGGGTGATGCGCCACGGCTATAAGGGCGCCTTCGAGATGAGCGCCACGGTCGATTACCTGTTCGCCTTCGCCGCCACCACCCATGCGGTCAAAAGCCACCATTTCGACCTGCTGGCCGACGCCTATCTGGCCGACGACCGCGTGCGCGCCTTCATGGAGCAACACAACCCGGCGGCCCTGGCCGAGATGAAGGCCCGCTTCACCGAGGCCATCCGCCGCGGCCTGTGGACGCCCCGGCGCAATTCCATCCATGCCCTGTTGTGACATTTCACAAAACTGTCACCGCTTTCGCGCTATACCTTCCCCGCCCCTTTCCAACCGGACCCCATCATGTCGGATCAGATTGTCGAGACCAAGATGAACGCCACCAGCGTTCGCGTTCATTATGGCGCCAAGGAAGCGTTGAAGGGCATCGATCTCGACATCCCCGCCAACCGGGTCACCGCCCTGATCGGGCCGTCGGGCTGCGGCAAGTCGACCTTCCTGCGCTGCTTGAACCGCATGAACGACACCATCGCAGGCGCCAAGGTCAGCGGCACCATCACCCTGGACGACGAGCCGCTTTACGGCGACGGCGCCATCGATCCGGTGCTGCTGCGCATGCGGGTCGGCATGGTGTTCCAAAAGCCCAACCCCTTCCCCAAATCGATCTATGACAACGTCGCCTTCGGCCCGCGCATCCATGGGCTGGTGCCCGACAAGGACAGTCTGGATGCCATGGTCGCCGACGCCCTGACCAAGGCCGGCCTGTGGGTCGAGGTCAAGGACCGCCTGGGCGACATGGCCACCGGCCTGTCGGGCGGGCAGCAGCAGCGATTGTGCATCGCGCGCGCCATCGCGGTCCGGCCCGAGGTGATCTTGATGGACGAGCCCTGCTCGGCGCTGGACCCCATCGCCACCGCCAAGGTCGAGGAACTGATCGACGAACTGGCCGAAAGCTACACCATCGTCATCGTCACCCATTCGATGCAGCAGGCGGCCCGGGTGTCGCACCTGACCGCCTTCTTCCACCTGGGCAGCCTGATCGAGGTCGGCCCGACCGAGCGGATCTTCACCGCGCCCGAGCAGCAATTGACGCAAGGCTACATCACCGGCCGATTCGGCTGACCGGAGGAGCAAACATGCCGACCGTGGGCGATCATCACATCGTCAAATCCTATGACGAGCAATTGAAGCGGCTGCACGACGCCATTTCCCGCATGGGTGGCCTGGCCGAACGCCAGCTGGAACTGTCGTTGAAGGCGGTCGAGACCCGCGACGACACACTGGCCGGCGAGGTGGTCGCCTCGGACGCCGCCATCGACGCCGACGAGCATTTCGTCAACGAACAGACGGTGCGGCTGCTGGCGCTGCGCGCCCCCGTCGCCGACGATCTGCGCACGGTCATCGCCTCGCTGAAGATCGCCGCCGACCTGGAACGCATCGCCGATCACGCCGCCAACAACGCCAAGCGGACGCTGGTGCTGAACCAGGCCGCGCCGCTGGCCCCGGTGCGCACGCTGTTGCGCATGGGCCGGCTGGTGCAGGAATTGCTGGCCCAGGTGCTGGCCGCCTATCTGCAGCACGACGCCGCCCAGGCCCTGGCGGTGCGCGCCCGCGACCAGGAGGTGGACGCGCTCTATTCCAGCCTGTTCCGCGAGATCCTGACCTACATGATGGAAGACCCGCGCACCATCACCGCCTGCTCGCACCTGATGTTCATGGCCAAGAACATCGAGCGCATCGGCGACCACGCCACCAACATCGCCGAGATGAGCTATTTCCTGATCACCGGCCAGTCGCTGGCCGACCAGCGCCCCAAGGGCGACCGCTCGAACACCGAAGGCCTGACGCCATAAAAAGTTGTCCGTGAAAAAGTCCTTCGCTTCGCTCAGTGTACTTTTACACGTTGATTCAAAAAGAGAAAAATAGGCTTGGGGCGGCCCTGCGCCTATTTTTCGTGTTTGACCGCCGCCATGAGGCGAGCCGTGCTCGCCTCATGGCGGGAAAACAAACCAATCCCGCGCGGGAAGCTTGCTTGAGCACGGGGTTTCCAAACAGAATCGGGGAAAAGTACACCGAGGCGAAGCCGAGGGACTTTTTCACGGTGAATTAGA
>NZ_CACVCE010000036.1:0-22574 GCF_902729445.1 Magnetospirillum sp. LM-5
TGCCCTTATGAAAAAACCATAGACAAGCATCAGTCTAATTATAAGGAAGCACCTATTTTGCTGCTTGGTAGTGATGATTATGTTGCTGAAGGAACATGGATACCAGTTCCCAACGCGTAGCAATCTGGACACCTCCGGAAACTGGCGTCGGCCCGAGTTTCGTGATTCCCTTTCCATGTGACGGGACGGGGGGCGGATATGAAGGGTCAGGCTGGTTTCTGGGACATCGAGCACCGTCTGGCCGAGCTTTCGGCCGAGGGCGATCCGCTGGAGAAGCTATCGGCGACGGTTGATTTCGAAATCTTCCGTCCGGTTCTGGCCAAGGCGGTACGGCGGTAATTGCTCACGGGGTTGGCCGATGGGCCTGATTCGGTGGTCGGCACCGAGGCGGACATTTTCGGATTGGCGCGCCCAACAAGATGTTGCGCTGAGAGAGGTGGCCCCGGAAATTCGGACAATCTGTTAAGCTATCACCCATTGCGTGCAAGGATATTGACCCATGGGCAGAATTACGGTGACAGTGCACGGAATTGACTCCAGCCTGGGTCCGTGTCACGGTGTGTCATGAGCCGCTTGCCCCGCCTTGTCGTTCCCGGTCTGCCCCACCACGTCACCCAGCGCGGCAACGGTCGTGCGCGAGTGTTCTTTTGCGACGACGATTATGCCTTGTACCAGGACCTGCTGGCGGAATCGTGCCGCGCCGCCGCAGTCGAGGTGTGGGCGTGGGTGCTGATGCCCAATCACGTCCATTTGATCCTGACCCCTTCGGATCCCGACGGATTGCGCCGCGCCCTTGCCCCCGTGCATCGTCGTTACGCCGGCCATGTTCACGCCCGACTTCTCCGCACGGGCCATTTCTGGCAGGGACGCTATGGCGCCGTCGTCATGGACGAGGCCCACCTCGCCGCGGCCCTGCGCTATGTGGCCTTCAACCCGGTGCGTGCCGGATTGGCCGAGCGGCCCCGGGACTGGGCCTGGTCCAGCGTCCACGCCCATCTGGCGGCGACCGATGACGGCATCACCGCACTGGCCCCCATCCTGTCGCGGTTTCCTGATTTCGCCGCCTTTCTCGACGCTCCGACCGACGCGGCGGCGGTCAAGCGCCTGCGTCAGGCCGAGACCATCGGGCGTCCACTGGGAGACGACGGCTTTCTCTCGGCCCTGGAAGAACAATGCGGACGCTCGCTCAAGCCGGCTAGGCGCGGCCCCAAGCCAAAGCCGAAAGCCGGTGATCGCGTCCTGCCGCCACTTCCGGCATGATGGTCTGCCTCGGGGAGGACGACATGGCGAAACGACAGTGGGTTCGGGTCAAGGTTCTGAGCAAGGGCGACAAGGCGGCAATCGCCACCACCTGCGAGCGGTTCATCGCCGAAGTGCTGATCCCCAGGTTCCTGCCCGAGATCCGCCCGACCGAATTCAACTACCCCGTGGCCATCACCGGCAAATGGCGCGGTGACAAGTACAGCTTCATCCAGCGCTATCGCTCCGGCTTTGCCGACAACACGGGCGAGGAGTTCGATGCCGCCTTCGCCCGCCTCGACCATGTCGGCGGTGATCGCTTCGATCTGATGTGGCACCGCCATACCGGGCAATGGTGGTGCTTCCAGGCTGGCGTCCCCCTCGCCGAGGCACTTCGGCTGATGGAGACCGAGGGGCTGGTGCAGCCGGTATGACCCGTTTCGACGTCGAGGCCCTGCGCGACCTGGCCGGCGACAAGGTGTTCGCTCGCGGGCAGGCCTATCACCAGGCCGGGCAGGTGACGATCCTGGCGATCGAGCCGTCCCGGGTGGTGGCGCGGGTGTCGGGAAGCGAAAACTACCGCGCCGTACTGACCGGATCGGGCGACGAGATCGGCGGCGACTGCTCGTGCCCCGCCTTCGCGGATTTCGGCTTTTGCAAGCATCTGGTGGCGACCGCCCTGACCGCCAACGATTCAGGCGAAGTCGGCGACAGCACCCTGGGGCGCATCCGCAGCCATCTGCTGTCGCTGGGGCCGGAGACCCTGGCGGCTTTGGTTCTCGACCTGGCCGAGCGCGACGAAGGTTTGTTCCGGCGCCTGGAAATGGAGGCGACCGCCGCCTCGGACGACGATGACACCCTGTTCACCCGCTATCGCAAGGCGATCAAGGACGCCACCCGTACCGACGGCTTCGTCCACTACCGCGAAGTCGCCGGTTGGGCCGGCGAGGTGGAGGAGGTTCTGGAGCGCGTCGCCGCCCTGGTGCCGCAGGGGCGCGCTGCCCTGGCCCTGCGGCTGGTCAATGTCGCCCTGTCCCGTCTCGAGGCGGCGATCCACGAGATCGACGATTCCGATGGCTGGTGCGGTGGTCTGATGGAGCGGGCGCAGGAGATTCATCGGGCGGCCTGCCGTGCCGCCCGCCGCGATCCGGTCGATCTTGCCCGCGACCTGTTCCGCCGCGAGGTGGAGGGCGACTGGGACACCTTCCACGGCGCCGCCGCGGAATACGCCGACGTGCTGGGAGAGGCGGGACTGGCTGAATTCCGCCGCCTCGCCACGGATGCCTGGGCGAAAATCCCGTCCCTGCCGGCCGGAAGACGGGTCCGGGACGACTTTTCCAGCCAGCGTCGCCGGCTGGCGGGGATCATGGACTTTTTCGCCGAGCGGGATGGCGATGTCGATGCCCGCGTCGGCCTGCGGTCTCACGACCTGACCTCGCCGTGGCAATACCTCAATCTGGCCCAGTTCTGCCTGTCCCATGGTCGCGAGGCCGAGGCGCTTCGCCATGCCGAGGACGGATTGTGGCTGTTCGAGGACGATCCGCCCGACGAGCGGCTGGTGGGTTTCGCCGTCGACCTCCATCTCAAGGCGGGTCGGGCCAGCGAGGCCGAAACCCTGCTGTGGCAGGCCTTCGACAAGCGCCCCAACCTCGACCTGTACCGATCCTTGCGCGACATCGGCGGAGAACCTGCCCGCGACCGCGCCCTGGCCACCTTGCGGGCACGGCTGGAGAAAGCCCCGCAATCGCGTTGGGACTGGCCGGCCGACCTGCTGATCGGCGTGCTGATGACCGAATCCCTATTCGCCGAAGCATGGGAGGCGGTTCGCACCCATGGCGCCAGCGGCGGATTGCAGGAAACCCTGGCCAGGGCCAGCGAGGCCACCCACCCCAAGCAGGCGCTGGCGGTCTACGGCGCCCGCATCGACCAACTGGTCTCGGCCGGCGGCAATCCCAATTACGAGGAAGCCTGCGCCCTGCTCACCCGCATGGCGACCTTGCGCGATGCGGCGGAACAGGCGGCCCATGTCCTGGACCTGAAAGCCCGGTTCAAGGCCAAGCGCAACTTCATGAAACTGCTGGGGAAATGACCGTCCGCCGCACCGAGATCGATCAGCAGAACACCGCTCTGCTGGCCCGTCAACGGGAATTCCGTGCCGCCGCCGACGTGGTGGTGGCGGCATGGCGCGCCTTCGCCGAGGTGTCGGCCGTCGCCCTGATCGGCTCGGTGGCCAAACCCTTGTGGAAAGAGGTACCGCGCTTCCAGCCCTTCCGCCACCACTGCATCGAACTGTGGCACGAGTGCAAGGATCTGGATCTCGCCGTCTGGCTCGACCGCCAGGACCGTCTTGGCGAGATGCGCCGTGCCCGAGACCTCGCCTTGCGGCAGGCCTGCGAGTCCGGCTCCGGCATCAGGGTTGCCAATCATCAGGTGGACACCTTCCTGTTCGAGCCGGGCAGCGACCGTTACCTCGGACGCCTGTGCGCGTTCGCCCAATGCCCCAAGGGCAAGCGCGACTGCCGGACGCCCGGCTGCGGCACCATCCCCTTCAACAAGGTTGTCGATGGCTTCCGGCCCAGTCCCGATGTCCTGGCCGGGGCGGTGCCGCTGTACGACCGTGCTTCCGGGCAGGGCTGGTGCGCCGCCGATCTGCCGGCGGCCGGTGACAGCCCCGGCTCGCCGTGATAGACGGAAGCCATGTCCCGATCCGACGCCCTTTACCACCGCCTGTTCTCCCATCCGCTGATGGCGGAGCAACTCGTGCGCGACTTCGTGCCCGAGGCCATGGCGATGGGGCTGGACTTCGCCGGCATGGAGCGGATCAACGCCAAATTCCACGACCGCGACGGCAAGCGCCGCGAAGGCGATATCATCTGGCGCATTCCGACAGCCGGCGGCGAGGATGTGGTCCTGTATATCCTGTGCGAGTTCCAGTCCACGGTGGACTGGTGGATGGCGGTGCGGACCCAGGTCTACGAGGGCCTGCTGTGGCAGCACCTGATTGCAGAAAGGAAGCTGAAACCCGGCGACCGCCTGCCGCCGGTGCTGACCCTGGTCCTCTACAACGGCGAGCCGCGCTGGGCAGCCCCGGCCGAGACGACGCCGATGATCGCGCTGCCCCAGGATTCGCCGCTCTGGCCTTGGCAGCCTTTGGCACGCTGCCATCTTCTCGACATGGGTGCGGTGCCCGAGAACGAACTGGCTGTCTGCGGCAGTCTGGCCGCGCTGTTGTTCCGGCTTGAGCACCCCCATGAGCCGGAAGAATTGGCTGGACTGATCGATGATGTGGTAGGGTGGTTCCGGCGCCATCCGGGCTACGATGAACTCAAGCGCCTGTTCACCGAGTTGGTGCGGCAGGCGATTGAAGGCTACGAGGCTTCGGTGATCGTGCCTGGTGATATGTTGGAGATGCGATCAATGTTGGCGAATCTGGGCGAGACCTGGAAAAAGCGGTGGAAGGCGGAAGGGGTCGCCGAGGGACGCGCCGAGGGTGAAGCCAAGGCTCTCATTCGCCTCGTTGAGAGGCGGTTCGGTCCGCTGCCAGCCGATCTGCGGGCTCGCGTCTTGGCTGCCGATACCGTCTCGGTCGAGACTTGGCTTGACCGCCTGATGGATGCTCCGAGCCTGGATGTACTGTTCAACGGCACGAACTGACCGTGTTTGGCTGCGTCATTGTCATTAGCACGTGATTGATATTACGGCATCCCGGTAGGGACGCGGGTTACCCCGCGCCCCCCGGACAGATCCGAGCGGGCGCTGCTAACGCACTCGGCTCCCACCTTGGGTGTTTGACGACGAACCTTTTGTCGGGATAGGGGTGAGTGATTCTGGCGGCCGGCAACCATTTTGCCGCGAGTCGCGCCATCCTGTTCCAGTTCAGCCGCTTCGTCTGGCTGCGACGCCGGAGCGACCGCCACCAGTGATGGGTGACATGGTGCAGGAACGACGAGATCGCGCGGGCGTTGGTGGGCACTGCGTGATACGCGAAATAGCCGCGCAACACCTGTGTCAGCCATCGCCCCTGGTCGGGCACCGGCAGGTGGCGCATTCGCCGAAGCGACTCCTTGATCTCCAGGAGTTTGGCCCGCATCCGCTTGCGCATGGTGTGCCGCATCAGGATGAACCATCCTTCTTTCGTGGTTCCGCAGATGTGCGTGAACCCGAGAAAGTCGAAGGTCTCCGGCTTCCGACAGCCCCGCGCCGCTCGATGGTGGACCGCATAACGGCCGAACTCGATCAGACGGGTTTTATCGGGATGCAGGTCCAGGCCGAACTTTGCCAGCCGATCCTTGAGGTCGCGGAGAAAACGGTCGGCGTCGCTGGGGAATTTGAAACCAACGATCGTATCATCCGCGTAGCGGATGGCGATCATCGGCCCGGTCGCCCGTTGCCGCCGCCATTGCTCCACCCACAGGTCGTAGACGTAGTGCAGATAGATGTCCATTGGGCTTCGCAAATGGGCGCATGGGTTCTGATCAGTGGGACTTGGTATGACTTCCCCGGCCCGTGCGTCGGCGGAGTACGGCCGAAGCCTTCCCGCCGCGGCCCATTGGCATCATCGCCAGTGGGCGGACCAGGGATCTCCCGGTTCCCGTGCAGGTGGTTTCCATGCGTGCATGGGGTCTCTGACCACGCCGGGCCGGTGCAGGACTCGCCATGGCGCCCTGCCTCGTGTTGCCTTCCGCACTTCTCCACAGCGTCGGCGTCCCGGTTGTTCAACATTTCGCGGCTCAATACCCAGCCCACATGTGCCCCTGTCAACGCTTCGCCCCCACCCTCACGGATGACGACGCATGACTCGGGGTCGTCGTGATCGGCTACATCTTCGACGTACAGAACTTGCATCTGCTACCACCTGCCGGTCTCCCGGCGCACAGAGAAGGTTTGCTTGCGGCCTCCTCCCCTCCGCCAAAAAAGCCCCGGGGTTCACCCTGGGGCTTTTTTGGTGGATGGGGTTCGGTCAAGAACCCGCTGGGTTCGGTGAGGGCGCGCTGATGGCGCGCGCCCGAACGACGCCGAAGGCGGCAATCCCACTCCCTCCGCCACGGTCACCGCAGCACCCCCATCCTCAAACATGGGGCAGAACGCTTGCTCCGGCGGACCGATTCTCTGCGAGCATCCATGTTCGCAATATGTTCTTGACGGCGCAGCACCCTTCAGGTAAAGAAGATGCCGGAGTGCCCGACGGCCCATTGCTCTCGCAAAGCATTGGAGAACCGCCCTGGACAACACTCTTCCTCGGGTGAGCCTGCGGCCCGCCGTGCCTGCGATCACGGCGGAGAACCGACGGACAGCATCCGCTCATCATTGGTTTCAATCGCATCGGGCCTTGTCCCGGTGCCTGCCGATGCGCCTGCCGTCGATAGATGGGAGGCACACGAGGAGATGTGTCATGTCCTGGTTCAAACTGAAGGATCCGATGGGAACGAACTATCGTGTCGATCCTGGTGACATCATGAACACCAAGCGGGCTCTCAACCACCTTGGTTACTACGACGTTCCACCCCATCGAGGCATCGACGACTGGACCGACGACGCCATGTTCAATGGCATCCGCTCGTTCCAGAAGGACAACGGCCTGAAGGTCGATGCGCTCATGCGCCCTGGCGGGCCGACCGAAGGGGCGATAAATGCTCGCCTTGGCGGTCTCCCAGGGGGTGAGGACGACCCGGAGCGTTCGCCGAGCTATACTTGCACCCGGTGCGGTGCCTTGCATGGGGGTGTCTTTTCCCCAACTCTCTGCTTCAATTGCGTCAATAAATGATCGAGTTGGTACCCTGTCGTCCGCTTGGTCGCTACGGTGACAGGGTTGAGCCGGGAGAAGTGGTGTGAAGCACGACAAATTGTTCGCTCCGTTCCTGAGGCGCGTTGCCCTGCTTCCAGAACGGGGCACGCCGGGCTTCCCATTCACTACATTGCCATTTCTGGCAGGCGGAAATTTCGCCTTGGACTTCAATGCGCCAATCACGGTCCTGGTCGGTGAGAACGGCTCGGGAAAATCGACCCTGTTAGAAGCCATCGCAGCAGCAGCCGGCTTTCCTGCTCTAGGTGGCAGCCAGGACCATCGCCCTGGCCCGGAAGGAGGGAGGGGCGATTTAGCTTCAGCCCTCAGGCTGTCATGGTTGCCCAAAGTGTCGAATGGATTCTTCTTCCGGGCAGAGAGCTTTTTCGGGCTGGCGACGTATATCGACACCGTGGCCGACCTCGACAATTACGGTGGCCGATGCATGCATGCCCAGAGCCACGGAGAATCGTTCCTGGCGTTGTTCGGAAACCGATTGGGGAGTACCGGGCGGGCTATCTATATCCTCGACGAGCCCGAGGTGGCTTTGTCGCCGACCCGACAGTTGGCGTTCCTGCGAATCTTGCGCGACTGGCAGACCAGCCGGCGGGTACAGGCGATCATCGCCACACATTCACCCATCCTGATGGCGCTTCCGGACGCGTCCTTGCTGTCTCTGGACGGCGGAGCGATCCATCCAGTGCGCTTGGAGGAAACCGAGCACTTTCGCGTCACCCGAGCGTTTCTGGCCGATCCCCAAAGAGCGATTCACGAGCTGTTTCATGACGCGTGATCCGCCAACGGCCCCGCAGTGAACGCGGCGTGCGTCTATTCCGGCGGACGACACCTCCATCATCAGAGCCACGAAGAACCCTTCCTGGCGCTGTTCTACAACCGCCTGGATGGACAGCAGCGGGGCTTGTACCTGCTGGATTACGGTGAGGATTACGGTGACAGTCCAGGATTACGGTGACAGTCCAGTAAATGCCCGGACTCAAGGCATCATAACGCCCTGATTTCCAACAAGAGAAGGTTCGCCACTAGCCCCCAGCACCCCACCAAAAAAGCCCCGGGGCTCACCCTGGGGCTTTTTTGGTGGATGGGGTTCGGTCAAGAACCCGCTAGGTTCGGGAAGTGCGCGCTGAAGGCATCGTCCTTACTCGCCAACACCCCATTGCCGACCGCGCCTGCCTGTGGCCATATCTGCAAGCAGGAGGATGGCCCATGACCGCGTTGGCTGACTTGCGAAGGGAACTGGCAAATCGGGGCCTGGACGGCTTCGTGGTGCCGCGTGCCGACGAGCATCAGGGCGAGTATGTCGCCCCCTCGGCCCGGCGCCTGACCTTTTTGACCGGCTTCACCGGCTCGGCCGGCATGGCGGTGGTGCTGCAAGGCCGCGCCGCCATCTTCGTCGATGGCCGCTACACCCTGCAGGTCCGCCACGAGGTCGATGAATCCGCCTTCGAAATCCGCCACCTGATCGACGAGCCGCCGCCGAAATGGGTGGCCGACGCCCTGACCGCCGGGCAGAAGCTGGGCTTCGATCCGTGGCTGCACACCGTCGATCAGGTCGAGGCGTTGCGGGCCGCCTGTCTGAAGGCCGGCGCCGAGCTGATATCGTGCCCCGATAATCCGCTGGACGCGGTGTGGGCCGACCGACCGGCCCCGCCGGCCAGTCCGGTGCGGCCGCACGACATCACCCATGCCGGCAAGTCGGCCCAGGACAAGCGGGCCGAACTGGCGGCACAGCTGGCCGCCGACCGGCTGGACGCGGCGGTGCTGACCGACCCGTCATCCTTGGCCTGGCTGTTGAACCTGCGCGGAGCCGACGTCGATTTCGTGCCGCTGCCCCTGGGCTTCGCCATCGCCCACGCCGATTCCTCGGTGCAGGTGTTCCTGGCACCCGACCGTCTCGATTCCGCCACCTTGGCCCATCTGGGAAGCGGGATCACCATCTTGCCGCCGACCGCCTTTGCCGGCGCCTTGAACGCCCTGGGCCGCGCCGGCCGACGGGTCCGCATCGATCAGACCTTCGCCCCGCAGGCGGTGCTGACCGCCCTGGCCGGCGCCGCCATCGACCGTGGCCCCGATCCGTGCGCCTTGCCGCGGGCCTGCAAGAACACGGTGGAACTGGCCGGCAGCCGCGCCGCCCATCGCCGCGACGGCGCCGCCATCGTCCGCTTCCTTGCCTGGCTGGCGGCGCAGGACGATATCGACGAACTGACGGCGGCCGAGCGGCTGGAGAGCTTTCGCCGCCAGGGCGAGCTTTATCGCGGCCCGTCCTTCCCGACCATCGCCGGCGCCGGGCCCAACGGCGCCATCGTCCACTACCATTCGACGCTGTCCACCAATCGCCGGCTGGAACCGGGGCAATTGTTCCTGCTGGATTCCGGCGGCCAGTATCTCGACGGTACCACCGACGTCACCCGCACCATCGCCATCGGCGGCGCCGACGCCCAGCAACGGCGGGCCTTCACCCTGGTCCTGAAAGGGCATATCGCCCTGGACAGCGCGGTCTTCCCGGCCGGGACCACCGGGCCGCAACTGGATGTTCTGGCCCGTCAGCATCTGTGGCGGGCCGGATTGGATTACGACCACGGCACCGGTCATGGCGTCGGGTCGTTTCTTTCGGTGCATGAAGGTCCGCAGCGCATCGGCAAGCAGGGCCACGCCGCCGTGGCCTTGATGCCGGGCATGATCTTGTCCAACGAGCCGGGCTATTACAAAACCGGAGCCTTCGGCATCCGCATCGAAAACCTGGTGGTGGTGAGCGAACGGCCCATGCCGGACGGCGGCGAAAAGCCCTTGCTGGGGTTCGACACCCTGACCCTGGCCCCCATCGACCGCACCCTGATCGAGCCCAGCCTGCTGGAGCCGTCCGAGCGCGCCTGGATCAACGCCTATCACGCCCGCGTCGCCGCCCTGTTGGCGCCGCTGCTGAACCCGGCCGAGCAGGCCTGGCTGGCCGCCGCCACCTATCCGGTGTAACCGGCCGAGCGGGCGAATTCGGCGGTAATGGCGTCCATGGTGTTGCGGTGGATCATCAGCCAATTGGGCAGATCGTCCCGGAAATAGGCGTCGAGCGACTCGCCGGCTTCCAGCTTGGCCTGCACCTCGGCCAACTCGCTCAGCACCCGCTGATGCTCGCCGCGATGGCAGCCCAGGGCGAAGAACCCGGTCTTTTCCATCAGGCCCTCTTCCCGGGCGAAATGGTGGCGGCAATGGTCGATGAACGCCGCCAGCAGCGGCGCCCGCTGGGCCGCATCCGCCGCGTCGGCCAATCCATTGATCTGTTCGGCCGCCACCACATGGTCGGCATCCATGAAGCCGACCCCCACATTCAGACCGTCATCCCACTGCAAAACCGGCATCCTTGTGCCCTTCCCTGCCCAACGGACGGCAAAATATATACTTTCGATTGCGTTTGGAAGAAAAACCTCATATGCGCACGCAGCCTCATCCCCAGGTATAAAATGCCCTACTTAATATCCGGTTTTTAACTATTTCGCGCCATTTCCATTGCCCGGTGAACCCTGCATCATGGCATGGCTGATGAAGCAGACGCATGGGGGAAGCCATGGCGACGTTCTTGAAGCAGATCGCGATTGCGATGACACCTGGCGCCATCAACGCCATTCTGGGGCTTCTGTATTTCGGCTGACCGGACGGCCGTTTACCTCTCTCCGGATGGGGGTCGGATGCGTCCGCTATTCCTTGTCGTGATCATGACGGCTCTGGCCGGCCCGGTCGCCGCCCAGAGCCTTCCTTATGCCATCGTCGATACCGGCCAGCACGGATGCTTCGACGCGCGTGGCGCGTCGTCTTGTCCGGCACCGGGCGCCCCGTTCTTCGGCCAGGATGGCCAAGTCCGCGGCAATCAGCCGCATTACCGCGATAACGGCGACGGCACGGTCAGCGATCTGGTCACCGGCCTGATGTGGCAGAAGGGATTCGAGCGTACCTCGTTCGGCGAAGCGCCGGGCAAGGCCGCCGCCAGCCGGGTCGGCGGCCACGCCGATTGGCGGGTACCGACCATCAAGGAATTGTATTCGCTGATCGACTTCTCGGGCGCGACCGGATCGGCCCCGCCATCCACGTCCCAGGTGCCGGCCGACGCCCGCCCCTATCTCGACACCCGCGCCTTCGCCTTCGAATATCCCCGCCAAGGCCGCTTCATCGACGCCCAATACGTCACCTCGACCGCTTACACCGGCCGGGTGATGGGGGGCGAAGCGGCCTTCTTCGGGGTCAATTTCGCCGATGGCCGCATCAAGGGCTATCCGCAGAATGGCGGTCCGGGCGGCCGGCAATGGTACGGGCGCTGGGTGCGCGGCAACCCGGCCTATGGCAGGAACGACTTCGTCGATAACGGCAACGGCACGGTGGCCGACCGCGCCACCGGCCTGACCTGGATGAAACACGATCGCGGCCGCCTGGACTGGGCCGGCGCGTTGGCCTTCTGCGATCACCTGGACTTGGCCGGCCAGTCGGACTGGCGCCTGCCCAACGCCAAGGAACTGCACTCGATCGTCGATTACTCGCGCTCGCCCGACGCCACCGGCTCGGCGGCGATCGACCCGATCTTCGACATCAGCGCCATCGCCGAAGCCGACGGCAGCCGCAACTGGCCCTATTTCTGGAGCTCGACTTCGCATCTGGACGGCCGACAGCCGGGCGATTTCGCCGTCTACCTGGCCTTCGGCCGAGCGATGGGGAACATGAGCATGGGCGGGCCACAGGGCATGGGTGGCCCACAAGGGATGGGCGGACCGCCGGGGATGGGAATGGGGCCGCCGCCCGGCATGGGAATGGGGCCGCCGGGAATGGGCGGGCCGCCCTCGCGCGCCAGTGGTCCGACCCGCCTGCTGGATGTCCATGGCGCCGGAGCCCAGCGTTCCAGCCCGAAATCCGGCGACGAATCGCGCCTGCCGGTCGGAGCCGGGCCGCAAGGCGACGTTCTCAGGATCTACAATTCCGCCCGCTGCGTGCGCGGTTAAGCCATCAGCCCGGCGGCGATCTCGCGGTCGATCTCGATCAGGCAACGGGCGTCGTCGGGCCGGCCGCTGGACAGGGCCTTGATGGTCTGGTGATCGACGAAGCGCGACAGGTCCAAAAGATTGGCGCGAATGGGCGCCGGCAACGGATGGTCGGGCGCCGTCACCTCGATCTGCACCAGGGTCCACAGCTTCTGGTTCCGCTTCAGCGCATTGTCCAGGATCGCCCGGCTGACCGGGCTGCGACACGCCGCCTCCAGGGCGTTGGCGGCCCTGACGAAGGCCATCGCCTCGCCGGCGCGGCCCTTCAGGCCGGTCGCCTGCATGCGTTCATAGGCGCCATACGGAGACGCGGGCGGCCGCATCGCCGGCTCAGAACAGCGACAGGATCGAGTTCTGCTGGTCGCGGCTGATGCCCAGCCCGACCTGAGACAATTGCTGGCGGGTCCGGCTGGCGGCCAGGCCCGCCGCCTCTTCCCTGAGGTCGGCCTCGGTCAGCTTCAGGCCGGCCTCGGCGGCGACATTGCGCAAATTGTCGGCATTGCCGGCCTGGATGTTCAGCGCCGCGACCGAGCTGCCCAGATTGGACTGGGCCTGGCGCAGCGTGCTGGTCGCCGAGGACAATTCCGCCAACAGGGCATCGCCGAAATTCGAGCCGTCGGCAGCCGCCGCCGACAGGCCCAGGCCGCCGACAGTGACATTCTGGGCCGACACCGTCACGTCGCCGGCCGAAATCGAGGTGCCGCCGCCCAGCAGGCTGGTGCCCTGGTAGCTGGCATCCCCGATGACCGCGCCGATCTGGTCGCGCAAAACGTTGTATTGCTCGGCGTACGAGGCGCGTTCGGCGGCGCTGTCGGTGCTTTGCGCGGACTGGGCGATTCCTTGCAACTGAGTGATCAGGCGTCCCACCGCCTGGGTGCCGTCCAAGGCGGCGCTGACCGCCGAGACCGCACCGGCGGATTGTTCCTTGACCGAGGCCAGGTCGCTGGCCTTGTCGGTCAGGGCCTTGGCCGCCAGATAGGCGGCGGCGTCGTCCTGCGGGGAATTGATGCGCCGACCCGAGGACAGGGCGCGGGAGCGATCGGCGGATTGTTCGTTGGACCGCTGGATCGAGGCGAGGCCGGTGCGGGCGCTGGCGCTTAAAGTCACGGAATCGATGGGCATTCTGCCGAATCCTGCTTCAGACGTTTCGCCGAATATACCACCCTCACCGCCCGTGCGCCATTTCGTTGACGGCGGCCGGGCTTGTTTCTATCCTCCGCCCCGTCATGCGTACCCCCCTTGCCGCCTTGATCCTGTCGCTTCTCGCCACGCCGTCGCTTGCCGACGAGGTGCCGCCCCCGGCCGCGCAAATTCCGATGATGACGATATCGGCGGAGCAGCCCTGGGACGTGGAAAGCGCCCTCAAGACCTATTGGAAGGACCATTACCTTGCCGGCGGCGAACACGGCTTTGGCCTCGACAAGGTCCGCGCCGGCCGCTTCGACCTGAATGGGGACGGCAAGGCCGAGTTGGTCCTGATGGTCGATGACCCAGCCTGGGAGGCCGAGCATGGCCGCCCGTTCCTGGTCGCCAACTGGACCAGGAAGGGGTGGAACGCCATCGGCTGGTCGTGGGGCGACGACGAAACCTTGTTCGCCACCACCGAAATCATCGGCGGCTGGCGGACCATCGACACCGGCACCCAGTTGCTGCGCTGGGACGGCCGCGTCTATCAGCGGGTCGACAAGCCGGCTAATTAGCTGTTCGGGGAAAAGTCCCTCGGCTTCGCCTCGGTGTACTTTTCCCCCGGGGAACTAATTAGCGGCGATGTCGGGTTCGTCGCCGGCATCGGGGTTGCCCGGTGCGGTCTGCCACCCCAATGACGGAATCTGAATGATCCGCGCCCCCCAGGCGTCGGTGGTGGTGGCGATCAGCCCCCGGCTTTCCATGTGTTCCAGCACGGCCAAGGCCCGCCGGGCACTGTGCGAACCACGCGCCCGGGCGATGGCGGCATTCGACGGGCAGGCCGCCTGATCCAGGGCGGCACGGGCCAGCAGCAGGAAGACCGGCTCGATATCCTCGCCCATCGCCTCGGCCAGGTTCTCGGCCCTGGCCCATTCGGGGTCGTCGCTGACCGGCTGGTCGGCCAGGCCGGCCCGGGCCACCGCCAAACGGCGGCGGAAGGCGGCCATGTCCAGGGTGCGCCCGTTCAGTCCATGGCTGCGGCAGCGGACCAGGAAATCCTGGTAGATCTGCGCCACCGAGCGGAACAGGGCGCCCTCGTCGGACAGCACCTCGCGCAGGACCACATCCAGCTCGACCTTGGGCGGCACCGGGCGCGGCGGCGGTGGCGGCGCCGACAGGGCGGCCTCGACCAGGGCCTGGCCGGGCGATGGCTGCGGCCGGGCCGCCGCCAGCTCGGCCAGCAATTGGGCGGTGTCGGCGGCGGTCGGGCGCACCAGGGGCGCACGCGCCGGCTCGAAGGCGCCGGCCTTCAAGATCAGGTCGCGGGCGTCGCCGGGCTGGGTCTCGGGCAGCGGCAGCAGGCGGGCGTTGCCGGCGCGGCCGTTGGTTTCGACGTCGCCGATGCGGATGGGCAGCGGGCGGCGCGCCAAAGCCGGCCCAAGGGCTACGAAATGGCCGCGCGCCAGGTCGCGGAACATCTCGGCCTGGCGGCGTTCCATGCCCAGAAGATCGGCGGCGCGCGCCATGTCGATATCCAGGAAGGTCCGCCCCATCAGGAAGTTCGAGGCCTCGGCGGCGACGTTCTTGGCCAGCTTGGCCAGGCGCTGGGTGGCGATGATGCCGGCCAGGCCGCGCTTGCGGCCGCGGCACATCAGGTTGGTCATGGCGCCCAGACTGGCCTTGCGCGCCTCGTCCGACACCTCGCCGGCGGCAGCGGGGGCGAACAATTGCGCTTCATCGACCACCACCAGCATGGGGAACCAGTAATCGCGCTCGACATCGAACAGGCCGCCCAGGAAGGCCGCCGCATGGCGCATCTGCCGTTCGGTTTCCAGATTCTCCAGGTTCAGCACCACCGAGACGCGGTGCTGGCGCACCCGGGCGGCGACCTGCTGCAGGGCGGCTTCGGTATGGGCGGCGGCATCGACCACCACATGGCCGTAGCTTTCGGCCAGGGTGACGAAATCGCCTTCGGGATCGACCACCGCCTGCTGGACCCACCTTGCACTTTGCTCGATCAGGCGGCGCAGCAGATGCGACTTGCCGGACCCGGAATTGCCCTGCACCAGCAGGCGGGTCGCCAGCAATTCCTCAAGATCCAGGGTCGCCGGCTGACCGCCTTGCGTGCTCCCCATCTCGATGGCTACGGTCATGCCTCTCTCCGAGGTTCCTCTAGGCGCGTCATGCCCGGACTTGATCCGGGCATCCACCGGCCGAGAACGTGGATGGCCGGGTCAAGCCCGGCCATGACGAATAACGGAAGTTGGCGGCCGACTCTCATCATGCACGGGGCAGAGTCAAGCTTCGATTCCCCTGGCGGCGTTTCCCCGGCGCAGCACCAGCCGCTCGCAATCCATCGCCCGGGCCAGCCGGTCGAAGGTGCGGTCGTTTTCCAGAAGCGCGGCCGGATGACCGGGCGGAACCTCAAGGACCAGCTCGCCCTTGTCGGCGATCAGGCGGGTCTGCTTCAACAGATTGGGCGCGCCCCCCGACACGGTATGGGCCAGACGCAGCGCCAGCCCGGCCAGCCGGCAGCGGCGCAGTTCGGCCTCGTCCAGCATCTGCACCGCCATTTCACCGTGCGGGCCGTCTTCGGCGCCCTGGTAGCGCACCAGGATGGTATAGGCCAAGGCGACGCGGTCGCGGTGCGGCACCCCCATGAAGGGCAGGCGCAGCACCTTCAGGAAGGCCTGTTCGGCCCGGTAGTCGGGATGCTCGTTCCAGAAGATGTCCGACGCCAGGCAGGCGGCATGGCGCAGCTTGGATTCCCGGGGGCCGTCTTCGGGGAACAGCGCGCCGGTCCAGCTCATCAGCTCGTCGCCATGTTCGGGGAAGCGGGCATTCATCAGCGCCAGGTTGCGGCACACCGAGATCAGCGGGTCCTGGACCTTGAGGCGTTCCGGCAGGCGCTTGAAGAACTGCCCCTCGCGCATGCCGTAGATCGAGAAGACCAGCCGCGACGGCGCCGTCGCCCGGATGATGTGATCCAGCAAAAGCGCGGCCAGCGGCAGGGCCGCCAGGCGCTTCTTCGACACGCCCGGCACCTTTTCCATCGACTTGCGGCTTTGGGTGGCGACCAGATCGATGATGCGCAACGCCTCGCGGGGCTCGAGCGAGAAGGTGTCGAGCACGGTCAGCGGATGGTGGGTCTGGCTGATGCAGATCCGCGCGATGGCGCGCCAGGCGCCGCCGACGGCGTACAAGGCCCGCCCCTTGCCGCCGGCCAGCCACTTGACCTTCTTCAGGTGCTTCTCGATCAGCTCGGACGCCTTGTCGCGGTCGTCGCCGGCCGCCTCGGCCATGCGCAGCACGCCCAGCGGCATGGTGACGTGCTTGCCGACGTCGCCGCCCTTGATGGTCACCAGTTCCAGCGAGCCGCCGCCCAGATCGGCCACCACCCCGTCGGCGTCGGGGATGCCGCACATCACCCCCATGGCCGCCAGCCGCGCCTCTTGCCCGCCCGACAGCACCTTGACCTCGACATCGTAGGTGGCTTCCAGGCGGCGGACGAACTCGGCCCCGTCGCTGGCGTCACGCACCGCCGCGGTGGCCAGGATGTCCAGCCACTCGACCTCCATCGCCCGCGACAGGGCGACGAAGCGGCCGACCGCCGCCATCGCCTGCTCGACCCCTTCGGCGTTCAGCCGCCCGGTCTTGCCCAGACCCAGGCCCAGGGCGCACACCGCCTTTTCGTTGAACAACGGCACCGGCACGCGGGCGGCGCCGTCATAGACGCACAAACGAATGGAATTCGAGCCGATATCGATGATTCCCACCGGCTCTTGCTTGCGCCTGATCTTCATGGCCGGCTCATTTACCCGGATCGACGATCAGCTTAGGTTTGCGCCCCTTTTCCTGAGCGCTGCCGCGCCCCGACAGGCTGGGATTGGTCATGAAATAGGTGTGGGCCGAGAAGCCGGACCCGTCGGGCGACACCCGCTTGTAGGTGCCGTCGGGCTGCAGCATCCAGCTTTGCGCCACGTCCTTCAGGTTGGCGACCATGATCTGGTCCAGGATCTGGCGGTGCACGGTCGAGTTCTCGATGGGGACGAAGGTCTCGACCCGCCAGTCCATGTTGCGCTGCATCCAGTCGGCCGACGAGATGAAGATACGGGCCTGGCGGTTGGGCAGCCGGCCGCCATTGCCGAACACCATGATGCGCGAATGTTCCAAGAAGCGCCCGACGATCGACCGGACCCGGATATTGTCGGACAGGCCGGGCACGCCCGGGCGCAGGCAGCAGATGCCGCGGATGACCAGATCGATTTCCACCCCGGCCTGGCTGGCCTGGTACAGGGCGTCGATCAGCTTGGGATCGACCAGCGAGTTCATCTTGGCCCAGATCGCCGCCGGCTTGCCGGCCCGGGCGAACTCGACCTCGGTGTCGATCAGGGACAAGATGGTCTTGCGGATATGCAAGGGCGCGATCGACAGCTTCTCCATCTTGTCGGGGATGGCATAGCCCGACATGTAGTTGAAGGCCTTGGCGGCATCCAGCGTCAGTTGCGGATCGCAGGTGAAGAAGGACAGGTCGGTATAGACCTTGGCGGTGATCGGGTGGTAGTTGCCGGTGCCGTAATGGACATAGGACACCAGCCCGCCGCCCTCGCGCCGCACCACCAGGCTGATCTTGGCGTGGGTCTTCAGTTCCAGGAAGCCGAACACCACGTTGGCGCCGGCCCGTTCCAGGTCGCGGGCCCAGCGGATGTTGGCCTCTTCATCGAAGCGGGCCTTCAGCTCGACCATGCAGGTCACCGACTTGCCGGCCTCGGCCGCCTCGATCAGCGCCTTGACGATGGGGCTGTCCTTCGAGGTGCGATAAAGGGTCTGCTTGATCGCCACCACGTTGGGGTCGCGCGCCGCCTGCCGCAGGAACTGCACCACCACGTCGAAGCTTTCGAACGGGTGGTGGACGACGATGTCCTTCTTGCGGATGGCGCCGAAGCAATCGCCGCCGAAATCGCGGATGCGCTCGGGGAAGCGGGCGTTGTAGGGGGGGAACAGCAAATCGGGCCGCTCGTCGACGATCAATTGCTTGGTATCGACCAGGCCGATCAGTTCGTCGAATTCATAGACGTCGCCCTCGTTGGCGTCGGCCTCGGCCACCACCAGCTTCTTCAGTTCCTCGGAGATGCCGGAATTGAAGGTCAGGCGGATCACTTCGCCGCGGCGGCGGCGCTTCAGCGCCGTCTCGAACACGCGGACCAGATCCTCGGCTTCCTCGTCGATGTCCATTTCCGAATCGCGGATGACCCGGAACATGCCCTGGCCTTCCATGCGAAAGCCCGGAAACAGCCGATCGATGAACAAGATCACCAGGGTTTCCAGCGGCAGGAAGCGGATCGCCTCGCCCGGCAGGCGGATGAAACGCTCGATCTGATGGGGCAGCGGCACCAGGGCGCGCAGCACCTCGCCGTCATCCAAGCGGAACAGGTGCAGCACCAGGGCGATGCCGGCATTGGGGATGAACGGGAACGGGTGGGCCGGGTCGATGGCCAGGGGGGTCAGGACCGGGAAGATGGTTTCCATGAACCGGCTGTCCAGCCAGCGCATGTCGGACTTGGACAGTTCGGACGGATCGACTACGGCGATGCCGGCATCGCGCAGCTCGGTCCGCAATTCGCGCCAGCAGGCCTTTTGCGCGTGCAACAGGTCGGTGGCCTTGCCGTTGATGGCCACCAATTGCTGGGCCGGGGTCAGCCCGTCTTCCGAAGTGGTCATCACCCCGGCCTCGACCTGACCTTTCAGGCCGGCGACGCGGACCATGTAGAACTCGTCCAGGTTCGAGGCCGAAATCGACAGGAAGCGCAGCCGCTCCAGCAAGGGATGATGCTTGTTGAAGGCCTCTTCGATGACGCGCAAATTGAAGGCCAGCCACGACAGCTCGCGATTGATGAAACGGTCCTTGGACTGGATGTCGATCACAGGCTGGTCAACGTTCTGCTGATGCGTCACGACATTTTCTCCCCAGGGGCGTGGCGTCCGGTCCTCCCTTTATATATCCTTCCCGGGGAACTGTCATGAGCGCGAGGATGACGGAAATGAGACGCATCTATTTATTGCGCCACGCCAAGTCCAGTTGGGGGGAAGCCGGCCTGGCGGATTTCGACCGCGCCTTGAACAGCCGCGGCCGCAAGGCCGCCCGCCTGATGGCCCGCCACCTGGCCGAGGCCGGCCTGCGCCCGGCGGAAATCCTGTGTTCGGCGGCCAAACGCACCCAAGAGACGCTGGCCCAGATCGAGCCGCTGCTGGAAGGCGTGCCGGCCAGCATCGAGGAAGGGCTTTATCTGGCCAGCCGCCACGATTTGATGGCCCGCCTGCGCAAGCTGGACGACCATCTGGACTCGGTGATGGTGATCGGCCACAACCCAGGCATCGAGAAACTGGCCGATTCCCTGTGCGACGGCCATGGCGAGCAAGGCGCGGTGACCCTGCTGAAGACCAAGTACCCGACCTGCACGCTGGCGGTGCTGGACAGCCCGATCAAGCACTGGGCCGAATTGCAGGCCGGTACCTGCCGCCTGGCGGCCTTCGTGCGGCCCAAGGATCTGGGCGGCGACGACGACGAATAGGTCTTCGGAGGAAAGTCCTTCGCTTCGCTCAGTGGACTTTTCCCCGCGCCCCAGATCAGCGCCGTTTCAGGCCATAGATCGCCATGGTCAGCCAGCCGGCCATCAGGCACATCCCGCCGGCCGGGGTGACCAGGCCGGGCAGCCAATCGGCCAGCCCGAAGGCCTTCAGGTACAGCGATCCGCAAAAGGCAGCGATCCCCAGATTGAACAGCAAGACCGACCAGGCCATCCGTTCGCCGGCCAGCAGGGCCACCGCGTGAATCAGTTGGAACTGGGCGCCCAGGCTGACCCAGCCCTGGGCCGTCGGATTGCCGGGGAATGCATGGGCGCCAAGGGCGGACATCGCCACCCCCATCAGGCCGTTCAAGCCGGCCAGGATGATCCACAGGCGCATGACCGTCTCCCCCCCTAAAAGGTCAGAACAACTCTCCCTGGGCCGGCACTGGATCGCAGGCATCGGCACGATACGCCAAATCGGGTTCGACCAGAAGCGTCGCCACGTCGCCGCCGGCCAGCCAATCGGCCTGGGCCTTTTCGCCTAGGACCACCGGCATGCGGTCGTGAATGGCCGCCAGCGCAGACAGCGCCGGGCGGGTGACGATGGTGAAGCATTCGCCGTCGAACAGGCCGGCGAACCCCATGGCAAGACCGCTTTCCAGCCCCAGCCGATAGCGTCTTCCGTCCCGCCATTCCCACCACAGATCGGCGGGGACCACCAGGCGGTTGCCCAGCAGGCGGCGAAAGGTCGGCTTCTGGTCCAGCGTCTCGGCCCGCGCGTTGATCAGCGGCCGGCGGTCCCAATCGACCGTCAGGCCCCAGCGCATCCGACCGTCGCCGCCGGCCAACAGAACCGTGGCGAAATCGGTGGGGCTGACCCGGCGGCCCAATTGCTGGAAGCGCGAGCACATGTCCCTATCCGTCCTTGCGCCCGACGATCAGGAATTCCTTGTTGCCCTCGGGGCCGGTGATCGGGCTTTCGCACAGGCCCACCACCGACCAGCCGGGCAAGCCAGCCAGCCAGGCGGTGATGCGCTCGCACACCTCGGCATGCAGTTCGGGCTCGCGCACCACGCCGCCCTTGCCGACCCGGCCCTTGCCGACCTCGAATTGCGGCTTGATCAGGGCCACCAGGAAGGCGCCGGGCGCGGCCAGAGCCAGCGCTGCCGGCAGCACCGTTTCCAGCCCGATGAAGCTGGCGTCGCACACCACCATGCCGGCCGGATCGGGAATCTGTTCGGGCGTCAGGTGACGGGCGTTGGTCCGTTCCAGCACCACCACCCGCTGGTCGGATCGCAGTTTCCACGCCAATTGCCCGTGGCCGACATCGACGGCATAGACCTTGGCCGCGCCCCGGGTCAGCAAGACGTCGGTGAAGCCGCCGGTCGAAGCGCCGACATCGATGGCCACCAGCCCGGTCGGGTCGATGGCGAAGCGGTCCAGCGCCTCGACCAGCTTCAGCCCGCCGCGCGACACCCACGGATGGTCCTGGCCCTTCAGATCGATGGCCGCGTCCAGGGCGACGGTGGTTCCGGCCTTGTCGATCCTCTTGCCCGCCACCACCACCAGCCCGGCCATGATCATCGCCTGGGCACGGGCCCGGCTTTCGACCAGACCGCGGTCAACCAGCAATTGATCAATGCGAAGCTTTGCGCCCACCGTGTTCATACCCCTGTTCGAAAAACGCCTATGGCAATTGCCGATAGGTTCATTGAGAATGGAAAAAACATCAATGCAGGACGTCCGAAGAAACGACATGGCTACGCTGCTCTACACGCATCCAGTCTGCCTGGAACACGATACCGGCGACTACCATCCCGAATGCGCCGACCGGCTGAAGGCGATCCTTGCCGCGCTGGAGGGCGAGGAATTCGGTGCGCTGCTGCGTGAGGAAGCGCCCCAGGCCAAGCGCGAGCATTTGCTGCGCGCCCATGTCGAGCACCATGTCGATCATGTCTTCGCGGTGGTGCCGCCGGCCGGCGAACATTACCACATCGACCCCGACACCTTGCTGTCGGCGCAATCGGGCGACGCGGCGCTTCGGGCCGCCGGCGCGGTGGTCGCCGCCGTCGATGCGGTGGCGGCCAAGCAGGCGCGCAACGCCTTTTGCGCCGTGCGCCCGCCGGGCCACCACGCCGAGCGCGACGCCGCCATGGGCTTCTGCCTGTTCAACAATGCCGCCATCGGCGCCCTGCATGCCCGCGACGCCCACGGCTACAAGCGGGTGGCGGTGATCGATTTCGACGTCCATCACGGGAACGGCACCCAGCACATCCTGTGGGACGAACCCGGCACCTTCTATGCCTCGACCCACCAGGAGCACGCCTATCCCAATACCGGCCTGGCGGCGGAAACCGGCGGCCAGGGCCGCATGGTCAACGTCCCCTTGCCGGCCGGCAGCGGTTCCGACCAGTTCCGCCAGGTGTGGGACGACATCATCATCCACGCCCTACGCCAGTTCCAACCTGATTTCGTCTTCATCTCGGCCGGCTTCGACGCCCACGCCCAGGACCCGCTGGCCCATCTGCGCCTGAAGGTGTCGGACTTCAAATGGGCGACCGAGCGGCTTTTGGACGTCGCCCGCGAGTTTGCCGACAACCGGGTGGTGTCGGTGCTGGAAGGCGGCTACGACCTGCCCGCCCTGGCCGCCTCGACGCGCGAGCATGTCCGCGCCCTGATGGAATATTAGACCATCGAGCCTTTAATCTGAGGCACGATGGTCTAATTTTTCTGTAGTCCCTCGCCGGGCGCGGCCATCCGGCCGCTTGGCCGCGCCCGCAATGGGCGCTGGTGCAACGCGCCTTAGATTGAAGGCGCGTTGCT
>NZ_CACVCE010000037.1:0-21618 GCF_902729445.1 Magnetospirillum sp. LM-5
TGCCCTTGAGTTTTAGATACATGATTGCATCCCACCATCACGCTACGCGATGGTATTGCATACCGGTTTTGCATACCGGTTTTGCATACCGGTCGCAAGCTGAAATGCGAGGAAATGAGCCATTCTACGGCGTTCGAAGTGCCGGGCTTCCCCTCCCTTCCGGGACGCCAATTTTCTAGTTGTCCAGAAAATCACGGATTTGGCGCTGGTTAGCCCAGGATTTGGGCTGACGGGGTGTCGCTGTGCGCGAAAATGGACTCAGACCTCGATTTTCTCGCCCTGAACAAGCCATCTCTAAAAACAGAACCATGGCCGCAGTTTAGCGCTTTAAAATGTACCCACCCGCTGCGGCTATGCCCCAGCGATTGAGGTCAGCGGTCGGCCAGCGCGGTTACCGACGCCCATCGCACAACCAGAGGGGCTTGAACGCGCCTATTATGCGAGTAATATTCGTGAAACCAATATGCCTTTTGGTCCAGCGCCGAGGTCGCCATGAAAGTCTTTATCAGTTGGAGCGGAACACGAAGTGAAACGCTTGCCAAGGCGCTACGGGAATGGTTTCCGCTGGTTCTGAACTACGTTGAGCCGTGGGTATCTCAATCGGACATCGAAGCTGGAGAGCGGTGGGGTATTGAAGTCGCCAAGGAATTGGAATCGTCCAACTTCGGCGTAATTTGCGTCACCCGCGAGAACCTGACCTCCCCATGGCTTCTGTTCGAATCTGGCGCCTTGGCCAAGTCCATGCAAGATGGTCGGGTGATCCCGCTGTTGCTCGATCTTGATTTCAAGGAAATCTCGGGACCGCTCGCCCAATTTCAGGCTAAGAAGGCGGAACAGGCTGGCATCAAGGAACTCGTCCTAAGCCTCAATAAGGCGGCAGCGGCACCAATCCCTGATCAACGGCTGGAAAACTATTTTCGGCTCTCTGGGGCGATCTCGAAACCAATATCTCGGCAATTCCCAAGGGCAAGGCCACATCAAAAAGTACCCGCCCGCAGGGCGAAATCCTTGAGGAACTCGTATCCAGCATCCGTGGCGTCGAAATGCGCATCCGGGACACAATGGATGACGATCCATCGTGGCGTCGATCTCGGCGGCACCGAGTCCACCCGATGATGCTTATGGACATGGCCCGCCATATCAGCCAGGGGCGGCGTGACCCGGTTTTTATTCTGATGGCGGCAAGCGCATTCCGGGATGCCGCCCCATGGGTCTACGAAATCGCACTGGAAGCCTACAGAGCAATGAAATCTGGCAAAGGCGCATCTCCTTCGCGGGCTTACCATAAATTCTTGGCATGCATCGATATGCTGGCAGAAAGCCCATTTGGAGAAGAACTCGGCATCGATAGAAAAGTTATCTATGTGACGAGAGATGCATTGCGCGAATACCAAATGCGGTTCCATGATGACGATTTTGAAGGGCGCGGTCCCCTTCGCAAAATTGTGCGGGATGCTACTCCAGCTGACGGCACATAACTAAAGCATGTTCACCAGATTCCTTTTGGCGGAAACCGGGGTAACAGTCCAACTCACCCAAACACCAACTCCACCCTCGGAAACTCCCGCACCGCCTGCACGCCGGTCTCGCGGATGAATAGCCGCCAAGTTTGCATCTGGCGCGGTTCGCGCTCGGCGAAGGCCGATGGCGACAGCACGGCGACATTGCAGCCGCCGGCCGGGTCGCGCACCGAGCGATAGCGGACCACGGCGATGGTGGCGTCGCGGGCTTTGTCGGCCAGGGCCTGGCAGGCGGCATAATCGCTGGGGTGGGTCCACAGGGCTTGGTCCCGATCCAGCGGCGGCTGGGTCAGGTCCAAAGCGCGGCCGGTATTCAGCGCCACCGAGAAGGCCGTGTGTTCGGTGGGGCGATCCGGCAGCTTGGTGTCGGGAGATTCGTCGAAGAACTTCCGGCGATAAAAAGCCAGTTCGGCCACGGCGGTTTCCACCGCTTCCCCGGCATAGAACGCCCCTTCCGCCTGCCCGGCCCGACGAAAGCGTGAGCCATTGGGGTAAGGCGCATAACGGAACGGCGTCGCCAGCAGCCAATGAAGGTGCCGGCATTCCGCCGGAATGGGCGGCTTGACCTCTTCGATCAGGTCTTCCAGCAGATGCTGTTCTTCCCAAGTGTCGGTCAGGCGCATGGTCGAGGACCGGGACTGCGCCTCGACCAGGCGCCAGACCTCGGCCGCATAGGGCCGGACCTCAGAGGACAGCGCGCCGGGAGTCCACATAGGCCGTAATCGCCACCAGACCCCGCACGGTCTTCATCAGGTCCAGGGGGCGCGCCTGAAGCGCCAAGTTTTCCGCCTGCAACCAAGACCGGGCCGAGGAATCGTCGCCGCCGGTAATGGCATCCAGGCTGCGGAAGGCACGGACGAACAGCTGGGCCAGTTCGAATTCCTTGCGGTTCCGCTTCAGGCGGTAATCGCCCTTATGCATCCGTGAAATCGTCGGTTCCGACAGGCCGAGAATCTGCCCCAAGGCAGCATTCGACAGGCCCAGGTGAGCGGCGGCACGTAAGGTCGCCTTGGATAGGACCGCCTCGGCCGAGGCCGGCGCGGCGGTCGGTTCGCGAGTTGCCATGACACCCTCCAACGACATTTTTACATCATATTCTTTCTATAGAAAGGTGGGCGGCCTGCGAAACCCTGTCAAGCGGAAGCGGTTTAGCTTTGGCCTCCGACTCCGCCACGACCCCAGGACGGACATCTGGCGACGTGGCGAGCGATCCTTGTATCCTGGCGTGTCCCACCCGATCCGAGCGCCCATGTCCGATCCCGAGAAAAACTGGTTCTGCGACGGCTACGGCTATGGCTACGCCACCGCCTTTCCGTGGTACGGCAACACCCAGACATCCAAGGACCCGCGCCGCGACGGCTTCATCGACGAAGGCTGCGTCTATGGCCGGTTCGACCGCGCCCAAGGGCGCGACGCCGACCCCGAGACGGCATGGACCCGCTTCGTCCGGCGACAGCCGCCGGAATAACCGATCCCCCGGTTGGATTTTCCCGCCGTCGGGCGCATCTACCATCCCAGGTCCCCCACGGAGAACGGAACCGCGATGAGTGCAGCGCCCCACACCTGGATATCGACCCATGGCGTCCCTGTCCCGCCGATCATCTACGGCACCGCCTGGAAGAAGGAGCGGACCGCAAGCCTGGTCGAGCAGGCGCTGAGACTTGGCTTTCGCGGCATCGACACCGCCTGCCAGCCCAAGCATTACGACGAGGCCGGGGTCGGTGCCGGCCTGGCCGCTGCGCAACGCCACGGCCTGGATCGCGCCGAGCTTTACCTGCAGACCAAGTTCACCCCGCTGGCCGGGCACGATCCCGCCCGCGTCCCCTATGATCCCCAGGCCCGTCTGTGCGATCAGGTGGCGCAATCCTTTGCCCGGTCGCGGGCCAATCTGGGAATCGACCGTGTCGATTGCCTGGTCCTGCATTCGCCCCTGGCCAACCCCGCCGAGCTGGCCGAGGTGTGGCGGGCGATGGAGGCGATCTTCGACCAAGGCGGGGCGCGCCAGCTGGGAATCAGCAATTGCCCCGACCCGGTCGTGCTGCGGCATCTGTGCGAAGGGGTCCGCATCCGCCCCGCCGTGGTGCAGAACCGCTTTCACGCCAAGACCGGATACGACCGGCAGGTTCGCGATTACTGTCGCGCCCACGGCATGATCTATCAAAGCTTCTGGACCCTGACCGCCAACCCCGACATCCTGGCCCATGCCACCGTGCGGGCGCTGGCTGCGGCGCATCGGCGCACGGCGGCGCAGATATTCTTCCGCTTTCTCAGTCAGATCGGCATCGTCCCGCTGACCGGCACCAGTTCGGCGGCGCATATGCAAGACGATCTGGCCATCGCCGACTTCACCCTCGATCCGCCATCCTGTCAGGCGCTGGAATTGTTGCTGGGCTAAGCAAAACGGCACCCCACCGTTCGAAATACCGACGGCTTTTCTATTCTGGATATGAGTGATTGCCCGTATAATGAGCCGATTCGGGCGAGGGAAGGCGGATCGGATGAATCTTCTTGGCATCCTCCGGGGCGTTCACCACCGGCAGGAGATTCATGTCCGCGTGGCTGTCCTGGTGCTGGTCTGCCTGATTCCGGCCTGGTTGTTCGGCGTCTTCACCTCGGTTTCGACCTATGATCGCGACCGCCGGGTGGTGGAAGAGACGCTGCAGACCGCCGCCCGCCTGCAGCTCGCCCTGCTGGAGCGCAAGATGGCCTCGGTCGAGACGGCGCTGCACGCGCTGTCGCTGTCGCCCCACTTGGACCAAGGCGATTTCGCCGCCTTTCATGCCGAGGCCCAGGCGGTGGCCCGCTATGCCCAGGCCTTGAACATCGTGGTGCTGAACCGCGCGGGTGCGCAGTTGGTCAATACCCTGATGCCGGTCGGGGCGGCCTTGCCGACCCAGCCGCCGCCCTTTTTCGCCGCGATCGCCGATCGGCCGAAGCCGTTCCTGTCCGACCTGTTCATCGGGCCGGTGACCGGCAAGCCGTTGATCGCCCTGACAGTCCCGGCCATCCGCGACGGCCGCGTCGCCTTCATGATCGGCATGTCGCTCGATGCCGGCCAGCTGGGGGCGCTGCTGACCGAGGCGCGTTTTCCGCCCGACTGGGTGGCGGCCATCATCGACGGTGCCGGCACCATCGCCGCCGGCACGCGGGCACCGGAAAGGTTCGTCGGCCAAAAGACGGTCCCGGATCTGCTCGACGCCCGGGCCCGGGCCGCGGCCGGCATCATCGAGACCCACGCCGTGGACGGGCTGCCGACCCTGGCGGCCTTTTCCCGGTCGGCGCAAAGCGGCTGGACCGTGGCGGTCGGCGTGCCGCGCGACACGCTCGAGGCTCAGCTGCGCCAAACCTTGCTGCACAGCATGATGGTGGCGGTTGTGGTTCTGGTGCTGGCGCTGCTGCTGGCCCGGTGGCTGGGCCGGCAGATCAGCGGCCCGGTCAGCGCCCTGGTCCCGCTGGCGATCGCCATCGGCCACGACGAGGCGGTATCGGCGCGCCCGCTGGGCCTGCGCGAGGCCGACGAGGTCGCGGCGGCGCTGGCCCGGGCCTCGGCCCTGATCCGCCAGCGCACCACCGAGCGCGACGAGGCCCACGACCGCGAATCCGGCCTGCGCCATGCCAATGCCGAGCTGGAGCAATTCGCCTATATCGCCTCGCACGACCTGCGCGAGCCGTTGCGGATGATCAGCAGCTATATCGGCCTGCTGGCCCAGCGTTACGGCGACCGCTTGGATGGCGACGGCCGCGACTTCCTGGAATTCGCCCGCGACGGCGCCAAGCGGATGGACCGCATGGTGCTCGACTTGCTGGAGCTGTCCCGGGTCGGCCGGACCAGCGAAGAGTTCGCGCCGGTTGCCTTGGCCGATATCGTCGCCTCGGCGCTGGAGAACCTGGCCTTGACCATCGCTGAATGCCAGGCCGCCATTTCGGTCGCCCACGACCTGCCGGTGGTCACCGGCCTGGCCGGGGAATTGGAACGGCTGGTGCAGAACTTGGTCGCCAACGCCTTGAAGTACCGCCACCCCGATCGGACGCCCTACATCGCCATCGCCGCCCGGCGCGAGGGAGCCGAGTGGGTGGTGTCGATCGCCGATAACGGTATCGGCATCGAGCCCGAGTTCCACGAGCGGATCTTCGGGATCTTCCAGCGCCTGCACGCCCGCGACAAGTACGAGGGCAGCGGCATCGGCCTGGCCATCAGCCGTAAGATCGTCGAGCATCATGGCGGCCGCATCTGGGTGGAATCCGCGCCGGGAGGCGGCACCACACTCTTCTTCACCTTGCCCGACGCGGGATTCAAGGCCTAGACGAACACCATCGCCCCGTTCTTGCTGGCGTCGGCCAGGAAGGTGACCACGCCGCCCTTGGCGACGGGGACGTCGGGGCGCAAATCGTCGGGGTCCATGCCCAGCGCCTTCAGGCCCATCTCGCACACCATGAAGGTGACGCCCAGGGCGACGCAGGCCTCCAGCAATTCCTCGAAGCTGGCGACGTGGCGCGCCTTGAACTGGGCATCCATCTGCAGGGCGGTCTGGCCGCCCTCGGACACCGGCAGCCGCGTCCAGCCGGCATCCTTTTCCAGGGCGCGGCCGGCCCACATGGTGAAGAACAAGGTGACCGGCGTGTTCGACGCCACGGCGGCCGCCGCCATCACCAGGGCGTAATGGACGCGGTCGAACGCGCCCGAGAACACCACGATCGACAGCTTGTCGGGCGAGGTCTTGTCAGCCGCAGGCATGGTCGGTGCTTCCGTGAGCCGCCAGGTCGGTGATGGTCGGCTGGTCGCCGCACAGCGGGCAGCCGGGGTCGCGCTTGACCCGGACGGTCCGAAAGGTCACCGCCAGGGCGTCGTAGATCAGCAGCCGGCCGGCCATGGACTCGCCGATGCCCAGGACCTCCTTCAACACCTCGGTCGCCTGCAAGGACCCCATGGTGCCGGCGATGGCGCCCAGCACCCCGGCCGACGAACAGGTCGGCACCGCGCCTTCGGGCGGGGCCTCGGCATAGATGCAGCGATAGCAGGGCCCGCCCGGCTTGTAGGTCGACAATTGGCCGTCGAAGCGCAGGATCGCCGCCGAGACCAGGGTGGCGCCGGCCAGCCGGCAGGCATCGTTGACCAGGAAGCGGGTGGCGAAATTGTCCGAGCCGTCGGCCACCACCGGGAAATCGGCCAGGATGGCGCCGATATTGTCCTTGTTCAGGCGGGCCCGGATCGGGACCACCCGGACGTCGGGGTTGATGGCCCCCAGGGTGTCGGCGGCGCTCGCCACCTTGGCGCGGCCGACCGAGCCGGTGTGATGCAGGATCTGGCGCTGCAGGTTGGACAGATCGACCACGTCGTCATCGACGATGCCGATGGTGCCGACGCCCGCCGCCGCCAGGTACAGCGCTACCGGCGAGCCCAGGCCGCCGGCGCCGATCACCAGCACCCGGGCATTCAGCAGCCGGGCCTGACCGGTGCCGCCGACCTCGGGCAGGATGATGTGGCGAGCATAGCGCCGAATCTGGTCTTCGGTGAAATCCAAAGGGGTGTGCCTAGACCTCGAACAAGGCGGTCGACAGATAGCGTTCGGCGAAGCTGGGCAGGATGACCACAATCACCTTGCCGTCCATGTCGGCGCGCTGGCCGACTTCCAGGGCGGCGGCGATGGCCGCGCCCGAGGAAATGCCGACCGGCAGGCCTTCCAGCTTGGCCGCCTTGCGGGCGGTGGCGAAGGCGGTCTCGTTGCCGATCTGCAGGATTTCGTCGACCACGGCGCGGTCCAGGTTCTTCGGCACGAAGCCGGCACCGATGCCCTGGATCTTGTGCGGGCCGGGGGCGCCGCCCGACAGGACCGGGCTGTCCTCGGGCTCGACCGCGATCATGCGAATGGCCGGGTTGCGCTTCTTCAGCACATGGCCGATGCCGGAAATGGTGCCGCCGGTGCCGACGCCGGCCACCACCGCCGCCACCGATCCGGCGGTGTCCTTCCAGATTTCTTCCGCGGTGGTCGCCTCGTGCACCAGGGGATTGGCCGGATTGTCGAATTGCTGGCACATCACCGCGCCGGGGATTTCGCCGATCAGGCGCTCGGCTTCCTTGACCGCGCCGGTCATGCCCTTGGCGGCCGGGGTCAGCACGATCTCGGCGCCCAGGTGCGACAGCATCTTGCGCCGCTCCAGGCTCATGCTTTCCGGCATGGTCAGGATCAGGCGATAGCCCTTGGCGGCGCAGACGAAGGCCAGGGCGATGCCGGTATTGCCCGAGGTCGGCTCGACCAGGGTGGCGCCGGGCTTCAGGCGGCCTTCCTTCTCGGCCGCCTCGATCATGGCGAAGCCGATGCGGTCCTTGACCGAGGCCATCGGATTGAAGAACTCGCACTTGCCGACGATGTCGGCCTTGGCCCCGGAATCGGCCGCCAGCTTGGACAGGCGCACCAGCGGAGTGGCGCCGATGGTGTCGATGATGGAGTCGTAAATCCGGCCGCGGAACTCGCTCATCTTAATTCCCTCGTCCCAAGTGTTAATCTATGTCTATTCACACTTTCTCATGGAAAGCGGGGCGGCGGCAAGCTTCAGATGATGAAGTCCAACTTCTGGTGTGCCTCGGATGGGATACCCGCCTTGTACGAACGCATGCACAGATCATCGACGGTGATGGCGTCGAGCTGGTTCATGATCTCGTCGGACAGTTCGGTCCACATCGGGCGGATGACGCTTTTGCCCAACTCGCTGGCCGGCACGTCCTGATAGGGGTCTTCCGCCGTTTCCATGGCGCGGACCACGCGCACGATCTCGCCCACCGAGATGCGGCGGCGTTCACGGGCCAGGCGATAGCCGCCGCGCGGCCCGCGCACCCCCATCAGGATGCCCGATCGCACCAATTGCTGCAGGGTCTGTTCCAGATAGCGCCGGGGAATGCCCTGGCGCCGGGTGATCTCGCGGCTTTGCACCGGTTCGCCGCCGGCATGGTAGGCGATGTCCAGCACCGCCTCGATGGCGAACAGCATCTTCTTCGACGGTCGCAGCATGGTCGTGTCACTCTCCGCGTCGTTCGGTTCCGGTCGAGCCGAAGCCGCCGGCCCCCCGGTCGGTCTCGGTCAGTTCGGTGGCTTCGATCCAATGGGCCTGCTCGACGCGGGCGACCACCAGTTGGGCGATGCGCATGGCCCGGGTCACCGTGAAGACGGTGTCGCCCAGATTGATCAAGATCACCCCGATCTCGCCGCGGTAATCGGCATCGATGGTGCCGGGCGCGTTCAGGACGGTCACGCCGTGGCGGGCGGCGAGCCCCGAGCGTGGCCGCACCTGCGCCTCGAACCCGGCCGGCAGGGCGATGGCGAAGCCGGTGGGGATCAGGGCGCGCCGCCCCGGGGCCAGGGTGATGTCGGCCGGGATGCAGGCCATCAGGTCCAGGCCGGCGGCATGGGCGGTTTCGTAACGCGGCAGCGGCAGGTCTTCGGCGTGCGGCAGACGCAGGATGGGTATGGCGATCATTCGGCCCCCCCGGGCTTCAAGGAATCGGCGATGCGCCAGGCCAGCCGCTCGGCGACGTCGGCCTTGGCGATGCGCGGCCAGTCCTCGGTCCCCGAGGCGCTGATCAGATGGACGCTGTTGAAATCGCCGCCGAAGGTGCCGGTGGCCGGCGAGACGTCGTTGGCGACGATCCAGTCGCAGCCCTTGCGGGCCAGCTTGGCCTTGGCGTGCTCAAGAACCTTCTCGGTCTCTGCGGCGAAGCCGATCACCAGGCGCGGTCGGGCCGATCCGGCCTCGGACAAGGTCGCCAGGATGTCGGGGTTGGCGGCCAGCTCGATGGCGGGCGGCGGCGCGCCCGGGTCCTTCTTGCGCTTTTCCTTCGAGGCGTTGGACACCGTCCAGTCGGCGACGGCGGCGGCGCACACCGCCACGTCGGCCGGCAGGCTGCCCAGGGCGGCGCCCAGCATCTCGCGGGCGGTCTCGACATGGATGGTGCGCACGCCCGCAGGATCGGCCAGCCGCACCGGGCCGGTGATCAAGGTGACGTCGGCGCCCAGGCGGGCCAGGGCGGTGGCGATGGCGTGGCCCTGCTTGCCCGACGAACGGTTGCCGATGAAGCGGACCGGGTCGATCGGCTCGAAGGTCGGGCCGCTGGTGACCAGGGCCTTGATCCCGGCCAGCGGTCCCTTGGCCAGCAATCCCTCGATGGCGGCGACGATCTCGCCCGGTTCGGCCATGCGGCCGATTCCGGATTCCCCTTCGGCCAGCGGCCCGGCATTGGGGCCGACGGTGTGAACCCCGCGCCCCTTCAAGGTCGCCAGGTTGGCCCGGGTGGCCGGATGCTCCCACATGCGGAAATTCATCGCCGGTGCCACCAGGATCGGCTGGTCGGTGACCAACAGCGCGGTCGAGGCCAGATCGTCGGCCAGACCGTGCGCCATCTTGGACAGCAGGTTGGCGGTGGCCGGCGCCACCACCACCAGATCGCAATCGCGCGCCAGGGTGATGTGGCCGATCTCGTGCTCGTCGGTCAGCGAGAAGGTGTCCTGGAACACCTTGTTGCCCGACAGGGTCTGCACCGCCAGCGGCGTGACGAACTGGGTGGCGTTGTGGGTCAGCAGGCAGCGCACGTCGGCGCCGCGTTCGCGCAGGCGACGAATCACCTCGAGTGATTTGTACGCGGCGATGCCACCGGAGATGACGAGCAGGATGCGGCGGCCGTCGAGCACGGAAAATCCTTGGGAAATCACCGAAGATGAAGTGTGGTTAGCCTAGACCGGGCCATGATTTCCCGCAAGACCCAAGTGATATGGTCAGCTTTTTCCGGCCAGCGGGTGGTGCTGCTGCACCAGCCTGACCTTGGGGGCGTCCAGGACGTGGGTATAGATCTCGGTGGTGGCGATGTCGGCATGGCCCAGCATCTCCTGGACCACGCGCAAATCGGCGCCGTGGGCCAAAAGGTGGCTGGCGAAGGCGTGGCGCAGGACGTGGGGCGACAGCCGCCGTGGATCGATGCCGGCCTTCATGCCGACCCGCAGCAGCATGGCGGCGAAGCCCGAGCGGGTCAGGTGGCCGCTTTTGGCCGCCGACGGGAACAGCCAGCGCGAGCCTTTGCGGTCCAGCAGCCCGGCCCGCAGCGGCAGCCAGGCGGCCACGGCGGCGCGGGCCGGATCGGACAGCGGCACCATGCGTTCCTTGTCGCCCTTGCCGCGGACCACCAGCACCGCCGGGTCGCGGGCCAGGCTGGCGAAGGGCAGGCCGACCAGTTCCGACACCCGCAGGCCGGTGGCGTACAGCAATTCCAGCAAAGCGGTGACCATCAGTCCTTGCGGTGGGGCGACGGCGCGCGCCGCCTCCAGCAACTGATCGACCTCGGCTTCCGACAGCACCTTGGGCAGCGGCCGGCCCAGGCGCGGCATGGCGACCCGGCTGGTGGGATCGTCGGGGCGCCAGCCCTCGGCGAAGGCGAAGCGGAAGAACTGGCGCAGGGCCGACAGCCGCCGCGCCTGGGTCCGGGCCGCCATGCCGGCCTTGGCCAGGTCGCGCAGGAAGGCGGCGACGTCCTGGGGCGTGGCCGCGACCACGCTGTCGCCCTTCAGGAATTCGGCGAAGCGGTCGAGATCGCGGCGATAGGCATCCAGGGTATGGGGACTGGCGCCGCGCTCGACCGCCATCATTTCCAGGAAGGCCTCGGTATGGCGGCTCATGATAGGAAGCGGTCCAACTCGGCACGCACCGCCTGCAATCCCTTGGTCCAGCCGCAGCCGTCGGGCTGGCGGATCAGGCGGGCGCTGTCGTACCACGGCGTGGTGTCCTCGGCCTCGAACCATCGCCAGTCGGCGCCGTGGTTCAGCAGCACCAGGCAGGGCACCCCCAGGCCGCCGGCCACATGCACGGTGACGGTATCGACGCTGATCACCAGATCCAGTTGGGCGACGATGGCGGCGGTGTCGGCGAAATCGCCCAGCCTTTCTTCCAGATCGATGGCGAAGGGGGCCAGGGCCGCCTTGTCTTCGGCCGCCAGACCCTTTTGCAGCATGAAGAACGAGGCGGCCGGATGATCCTTCAGGACGATCTCGGCCAGCTCGGCGCCGGGGACGAAGCGGTGCGGATCGACATCCTTGCGGGTCGAGGACCAGGACAGGCCGATCCGCTTCTTGCCCTCGGCCGGCCCCAGATCGAAGCCGGCCCCGGCCGGCACCGACAGATAAGGCGCGCCTTTGATGTCGGCGGTGGCGGCGACGAAAAAGCCGGGCAGGCTCATGACATAGCAGAAGCGGTCGCCCTTGGGGCGGCGGCGATCATCGGTGGCTGCGAACTCGATGCCGGGAAAGGACGAGGCCAGCAGGCGCACCAGCGGCGCCTGGCAGACGAACACCACCCGGTCGCAGCGGGCGCGGGCCTGGGGCAGGAAGCGGCCGAACAGCAAGGAATCGCCCAGGCCGATCTCGGCATGGACCACCAGCGTTCCCTGGAACGGCGTGCCGTCCCAGAGGGGCGCGGTCGGCCTGGGCTCGGCGAAGCGGGCGCGGCGGGTGCGCCATTCCCATTCGGGCCAGCCCTCGGCGAAGCGTTTGGCCCCCAGCAGCAGCTGGGCCAGGCCGTAATGGGCGTCGGCATAGTCGGGCTGGCGGGCGAGTGCCTGGCGGAACAGGGCCTCGGCCTCGCCCCAGCGCCGTTGCAGCACCAGGGTCGAGCCCAGATTGTTCAACACGTCGGGGCTGCCCGGCGCCAGTTGCACCGCCCGGGCATGGGCCTGTTCGGCCCGGATCAGGTCGCCGGATTGCTGCCAGGCCACCCCCAGATAGGACCAGGCCAGCGGATCGTTCGGCACCAGTTCGCCCAGCCGGGTGAAGGCCGCCACCGCGCCCTTTCCGTCGCCCAGATCCAGCCGGCACACCCCCAGATTCTTCCACGCCGGGGCAGACTCGCGTAAGCCCAGGGCGCGTTCCAGCAAGGCGGCGGCGGCAGCCGGGCGCCGCCCGTCCATGTCCAGCTTGGCCAGGTTGAACAGCAGATCGGGATTGGCTGGTTCAAGGGCCAGGGCGCGATCATAGGCGGCGCGGGCGCCCTTGATGTCGCCCAGGGCCTTTTTCGTGATGGCGACGGCGTTCAACAGCGCCGCGTCGGCCCCCAGTTTCAGCGCGCGTTCCAGGACTTTCAGCGCCTCGGAATGGCGGCCGGCCTTGGCCTTGGCGATCCCCGCCGCCAACAGCCCGGACCGGTCGGCCGCCTTTCCCATCAGATGCCGTTGGCCAGCATCGCCTCGACGGCGAGGCGGCGGGCATCCTCACCCAGCCCAACGACGCTCAGAGCGCTGATCGCCTCGGACAAGGTGATCGGGTCCAGCTTGTCGAGCCCGCTATCGCCGGTGGCGGCCAGCACCGCCAGCACCGTGCCGCCCAGGCGGGCATCCAGCGCCGCGCCCTGCATCATGGCGAACAGGCCGAATTTCGGCCCCCCCGCCGGCAGGGCCAGGGTGTCCAGCCACAAGGAATCGGGAATCTTGGCGCCCAGCCCGGCCAGCGTGCCCAACACCACCGCGACGCGCCGCGCCGCCAGGTCGGGCGCCAGCCCGGTCAAGGATTGGCGCCAGCCGGCCAGGCCGGCCAGCGACAGCTCGCGTCCCGGTTCGGTGCCGGCGATGGCGGCGAGCGGCCACAGCCGCGCGGCGAAGGCGGCTCCGGCCGCTGTGTCGGCCTGGACGATGTCCAGCCACTTGGCCGCCGCCTCGGGCTTGCCCAGGGCGAAAAGGGCGCGGGCGAAGGACGGGGCCTGGGCGGCCAGCACGGCATCGGGCCGGGTGGCCAAGATCACCGGCTCGAACAGTCGGGCTGCCCCGGCCAGTTCGCCCTTGGCCCCGGCCAGTTCCAGCGCCTTGGCGGCGAACTGGGCCTTCAGCACCGGGTCGGGCTGGTCGGTGGCGGCGCGGAACAGCAGCGCCCGGGCCCGGGGGCCGGCGGTGTCGGCACGGGTCAGGGGCGCCGACATCTCGTCGGGGGCGAACACCTGGGCCAGATACAGCGACCGCAGCGCATCGATGGGCAAGGCCCCGGCCGCCTCGGCCCGTTCGCCGGCGGCCAGCCGCAGCTCGGGCGGGTTCGAGGTGGTCACGGCGACCGCCCGGTTGACCGAGGCCTGCGCCTTGGCCAGCGACGAAGCCGGCAGGGGCAGCTTGGCGGCGGCGAAGGCGGCGACATGCAGGGGTGTCGCCTCGTCCAGGCGGATCTTGTCCGGCGCGGGCGCCGGCACGCCGCCCAGCACCTCGGCGGCGGTGATGAAGGCGCTGTCCGGGTCCTTCTTCTCGCGCAGCAGGTCCAGGCCGAAATTGCCTTCCAGGGTGCGGCCCTGGGTCAGGTTGCACAGGACCAGCATCTTGGGCTGCAGCGGGTCGGACGGATCAGGAGCCTGGCGGCCGGCATCGGCGCAGGCGCCGGCCAGGTCGCCGCCCAGCAGCTTGGCGTCCCGCCGGACGCGGTCGAGCACCGGACCCGAGGCCTGGGCCGGCACCGCCTTCAGCAGGGTCAGCAGGCCATCGACCTCGCCCATGGCCAGCAGGCGTTCGGCCCTGAGCTCGACCAGCCCGGGCTTCTCGCCTTCCTTGGCGTCGTCGGGCGGCGGGGCGGCGGTCAGCAGCAGGCGGCGCTCGATGCCGGCCAGCGCGCGCGAGCCCGACGATGCCGGCAACAGCGGGATCAGGGCGCGCAGCGTGCGGGCCGAAGTGTTGGCCCACAAGGTTTCCGGCAAGCCGCCCTGGCGGGAATCCAGCACGCCGATGCCGTCGGGGTTGGGGGCCTTCAGGGCGTTGACGTCGATCTTGCCCACCGGCTCACTGGACGGCGGGTCGATCCGTTCCATGGTCTCGGGGTCGAAGGGCTGCGACAAGGGCGACAGCCGGCCTTGGGCCAGGGCCAGACCCGGGGCCAGGGTCAGCGCCAGGGCGCAACCCAGCAGCCGCAAACGGCGGTCAGCGCGGCAGACGGTCATCGGGAATCACCTTTTCAACCTTGGCGGCCGGTGCCGGTATATCCGACGAGGCCAGGAAGATACCGCCACCGACGATGACGGCCAGCACCACAAGCATCAGAATTCCGGCTATCTTTCCCATGCGCTATAACCAACCTTACTCTGTGATTTGATGGACAGGCCCCGGCCCGGACGGATACAAGCGGCGATAAGGGATGCTGGCGGGGCCGGCTTTACGAAGACGGTGTGACGAAGGGGGGCAGTGTATCGGCCTCGCCTTCCGGGATCAACGGCGGGGCGTGGACGGGCTTCGATGACGGCGGACGAGGAACTGGCGGAGCGGTTGGGACGCTCGATCGTGTTGGTGGGCCTGATGGGTTCGGGCAAATCCTGCGTCGGCCGCCGGCTGGCGGCGCGGCTGAAGGTCGCCTTCATCGATTCCGACGCCGAGTTCGAAGCCGCCGCCGGCTGCACCATCAGCGATTATTTCGCCCGTTTCGGCGAGCCGTCCTTCCGCGACGGCGAGCGCAAGGTGATCGCCCGCCTGATGGAGGGCGCGCCCAAGGTGCTGGCCACCGGCGGCGGCGCCTTCGTCGATCCCGAGACCCGCGCCCGCATCAAGGACGAGGCGATTTCGGTGTGGATCCGGGCCGATCTGGACCTGCTGGTCAAGCGCACCTCGGGCCGCGACCACCGGCCGCTGTTGAAGACCGGCGACCCGCGCGAGATCCTGGGCCGGCTGATGGACGCCCGCTACCCCCTGTACGCCGAGGCGGACATCACCGTCGATACCACCGACGAGCCGCCGGAAGTCACCGTCGCCAAGATCATCGACCAACTGGCCATCCTGTCGGAGCCGAAAGCATGAGTGCCGAAATCATTCGCGTCGAATTGGGCGAGCGTTCCTATGACATCGAGATCGGCGCCGGGCTGATCGACCAGGCCGGCCCGCGCATGGCTCCGGTGATGGCCGGCAAGCGCGCCTTCGTGGTCACCGACGACGTGGTGGCGCCGCTTTATCTCGACCGCGTGCTGGCCTCGCTGGACCGGGCCGGCATCGCCCACGGCCATGTGGTGGTGCCCCATGGCGAGCATTCCAAATGCTTCGCCCAGCTGGAAGAGCTGACCGAAACCATGCTGGACGCCCGCTGCGAACGCTCGACCATGGTGGTGGCGCTGGGCGGCGGCGTCATCGGCGACCTGACCGGCTTCGCCGCCGCCATCTTGCAGCGCGGGCTGGATTTCGTGCAGATCCCCACCACCTTGCTGGCCCAGGTGGACAGCTCGGTCGGCGGCAAGACCGGCATCAACACCCGCCAGGGCAAGAATCTGGTGGGCGCCTTCCATCAGCCCCGCCTGGTGCTGGCCGACATCGACACCCTGAACAGCCTGGATCGGCGCCAGATGCTGGCCGGCTATGCCGAGGTGGTGAAGTACGGCGTGATCGATGATTCCTTGTTCTTCGCCTGGCTGGAAGAACACGGCCCGGCCCTGATCGATGGCGACCAGGCGGCGCGCGCCCGGGCGGTGGCGGTATCGTGCCGGGCCAAGGCCCGCATCGTCGCCGCCGACGAGCGTGAAGGCGGCGTGCGAGCCCTGCTCAATCTGGGCCACACCTTCGGTCACGCCCTGGAAGCCGAGACCGGCTTCTCCGAGGAATTGCTGCATGGCGAGGCGGTGGCCGTCGGCATGGTGATGGCGCTTCGGCTGTCGGCCCGGCTGGATCTGGCCCCGCCCGAGGATTGCGCCCGGCTGGAACGCCATCTGGCCCGGGTCGGCCTGCCCACCGGTCTGTCGCGCCAGCGCCACTGGGATGTGGCTGCGCTGGTCCACCACATGGCCGGCGACAAGAAGGTGCGTGACGGCAAGGTGACCTTCGTGCTGGCCAAGGGCATCGGCCAATCCTTCCTGACCCGCGAGGTGCCGGCAGCCGCCGTGCGCGACATGCTGGCCGAGTTCGTGGCGGGCTGACGACCATGCTGCTCGACATCGCCGCCATCCTTTTGCTGCTGCTGCTGCTGGGCTTCTTCGCCGGGGCCGAAACGGCATTGACCGCCGCCTCTCGGCCGCTGATGCATCAGCTGGAACGCGAAGGCGATGCCCGCGCCGGATTGGTCAACCGGCTGCATGTCCGCAAGGAGCGGCTGTTGGGCTCGATCCTGCTGGGCAACACCTTGGTCCACATCCTGGCCTCGGCGCTGGCCACCAGCCTGGCCATCGGCCTGTTCGGCGAGGCCGGAATCATCTATGCGACGGCGGTGATGACCGTGGTGGTGCTGGTGTTCTGCGAGATCCTGCCCAAGACCTTCGCCATCCAGCACGCCAACAAGGCGGCCTTGTTCATCGCCCGGCCGATGCGGCTGTTCGTCGCCCTGGCCGGCCCGACCATCCATGCCATCCATGTCTTCGTCTCGGGCCTGCTGCGCCTGGTCGGCGCCCGCGTCGTCCACGAGACCGACATCGATGCGGCGATGATGGAGCTGAAGGGCGCCATCGAGGTCCACACCACCCAGGAAGCGGTGCAGGACGAACGGCGCATGTTGCGCTCGATCCTGGAACTCGACGACGTCGAGGTCGGCGAGGTGATGACCCACCGCCGCAAGGCCTTTACCATCGATGCTGCCCTGCCGCCGGCCGAGATCGTCGATCTGATCCTCAAAAGCCCTTATACCCGCATCCCGCTATGGCGGGGCGAGCCCGACAACATCATCGGCGTGGTCCATGCCAAGGACGTGCTGCGCGCCGTGCGCGCGCTGGACGGCGATGTCGCCCAGCTTGATGTCGGCGAACTGGCCGGCACCCCGTGGTTCATCCCCGATTCCACCACGCTTTTGGAACAATTGCGCGCCTTCCGCGAACGGCGCGAGCATTTCGCCCTGGTGGTCGATGAATACGGCGCCCTGATGGGGGTGGTGACGCTGGAAGACATCCTGGAAGAAATCGTCGGCGACATCACCGACGAGCACGATGTCGCCGTCGCCGGCGTTCACCCGCAGGAAGGTGGCGATTACGTCGTCGATGGCGGCGTCACCATCCGCGACCTCAACCGCGAATTCGAATGGCGCCTGCCCGACGAGGACGCCAACACCATCGCCGGCCTGCTGCTGCACGAAAGCCGCCAGATTCCCAATGTCGGCCAGGTGTTCCGCTTCCACGGCTTCCGCTTCGAGGTGTTGCGCAAGAACCGCAACCAGATCGCCTCGATCCGCATCACCCCGCCGAATTCAGCCTCCTAGACCGGTTTCCGCCCGAGCGGAAACCGGTCTAGAGTCTGACGTTTGGCCCGTGCCGGGCCGCTCAGGCGCCGCTCAGGCTGGCCCGCGTGTTCACGCTTGGCGTGAAAACGCTTAACCCCCGAACGCGCACAGATCGCGGACAAGGCAGCCGTCGCATTCCGGCTTCCTGGCCTTGCAGACGTAACGGCCGTGCAGGATCAGGTAATGGTGGGCGTCGTGGGCGAAGCGGGCCGGCGTGACCCGAAGCAGCCCTTCCTCGACCGCCAGCACATTCTTGCCGGGTGCCAGGCCGGTGCGGTTGGCGACGCGGAAGCAATGGGTGTCGACGGCGATGGTCGGCTGGCCGAAGGCGACGTTCAGCACCACATTGGCGGTCTTGCGCCCGACGCCGGGCAGGGCTTCCAGTGCGTCGCGCTCGGCCGGCACCTGGCCGCCATGGCGCTCGATCAACAGATGCGACAGCGCCATCACGTTCCTGGCCTTGGTCTGGTAAAGCCCGATGGTGCGGATGTGCTCGCGCAAGCTGTCCTCGCCCAGGTCCAGCATGGCCTGGGGCGTGGTCACCTTGGCGAACAGCGGGCCGGTGGCCTTGTTGACGCCAACATCGGTGGCCTGGGCCGACAGCACCACCGCCACCAGCAAGGTATAGGCGTTGACGTAGTCCAGCTCGCTTTTCGGGCTGGGGTGGGCGGCGGCCAGGCGGGCGTAGAATTCGTCGATCTGGGCGGGCTTCATCATGTCCTTCGGCAGGCGGCTCTTAACCATTTGTGCATCGCGCCAGCCGCCATTGCGGCGGCGGCCAAGCAAGCGGTGCTTGGCGCCCGGCGAGGGCAAATAGTGATGCAGATTTTCTGCATCACGAACTAAAGTGTCGCCCATGACCGGGGATGTCACCGAAAAAAAGCCAAGCTGGCGCGACGCCTTCGCCGTCTATGGCGACCGCCGCATCGTCACCATCCTGCTGCTGGGCTTTTCCAGCGGCCTGCCCTTGGCCTTGACCGGATCGACCCTGGCGGTGTGGCTGACCGAGGCCGGGGTGTCGCTGAAAACCATCGGCCTGTTCGCCCTGGTCGGCACGCCTTATACCTTCAAGTTCGTGTGGGCGCCGCTGGTCGACCAGGTGCGCCTGCCGGTTCTCAGCGGTGCGTTCGGGCGCAGGCGCGCCTGGATGCTGGCGACCCAGGCCGCCCTGATCGGTGCTCTGTTGGCGCTGGGCGCCACCGATCCGGCCCTTGAGACCGAGCGGGTGGCGCTGCTGGCCCTGCTGGTGGCCTTCTGCTCGGCCAGCCAGGACATCGTCATCGACGCCTACCGGGTCGAAATCCTCGATAAGCCGCAATATGGCGCCGGCGCCGCCGCCGTGCAGTTCGGCTATCGCGTCGCCATGCTGGTGTCGGGGGCCGGCGCCTTGCTGCTGGCCCAGTTCAGCGGCTCGTGGGCGGTGACCTATGTCGCCATGGCCGGCCTGGTGGGAGTGGGCATGGTCACCGTGCTGGCCAACCCCGAACCGGACGCGCCGCCCCTGGCCCTGGCCGCCACCATCGCCGGCCGGCTGCGCCAGGCGGTGATCGAGCCCTTCGCCGACATGGCCCGGCGCAGCGGGCCGTTCATCCTGGCGGTGCTGGCCTTCGTGCTGCTGTACAAGCTGGGCGACGCCTTCGCAGGCGTGATGGCCAATCCCTTCTACATCATGATCGGCTTCACCAAGGCCCAGGTGGCGACGGTGTCTAAGCTGTTCGGCTTCGGCGCCACCATCCTGGGGACCTTCCTGGGCGGCGCGGTGGTGGCGCGCTACGGCCTGTGGAAGAGCCTGCTGGGCTGCGGCCTATTGCAAATGCTGTCCAACCTGATGTTCGCATGGCAGGCATCCGTCGGCGCCGACGTCTATGCGTTGACCTTGACCATCGCCGTTGAGAATCTATCGGGAGGATTGGGGTCGGCGGCCTTCGTGGCCTACATATCCGGCCTGTGCAGCCTTAGATTCACAGGGACGCAATATGCGTTGCTGAGTTCTTTGGCGGCGGTGGGGCGGACCCTGGTCGCCTCGAGCGCCGGCCAGTTGGCGGAAAGCCTGGGCTGGGTCGATTTCTTCCTGGTCTCGACCCTGGTGGCTTTGCCCGGCCTGATCTTGCTGGTGGCGTTGCGCCGCAGGTTGCTGCCGCCGGATCCATAGGAGGAAGGCATGCTTGTCGGCATTCCTAAGGAAATCAAGACCCACGAATACCGCGTGTCGGCGGTTCCGGCCGCCGTGCGCGAGCTGACCCGGCACGGCCATCAGGTGATGGTGCAAAAAGGGGCCGGCGCCGGCATCGGCTGCTCGGACGCCGATTATTTGGCGGCCGGGGCCAGCCTGGGGGCCGACGCCCAGGAAGTCTTCGCCACCGCCGATCTGGTGGTCAAGGTGAAGGAGCCGCAGGCATCGGAATTCGCCCTGCTGCGCGACGGCCAGGTGCTGTTCACCTATCTGCACCTGGCCCCCGATCCGGCCCAGGCCAATGCCCTGCTGGAACGAGGCGTCACCGCCATCGCCTACGAGACCGTCACCGACGCCCGGGGTGGGCTGCCATTGCTGGCGCCGATGAGCGAGGTGGCCGGCCGGATGTCGATCCAGGTCGGCGCCCATTGCCTGGAAAAGGAACAAGGCGGCGCAGGCGTGCTGCTGGGCGGCGTGCCCGGCGTGCCGCCCGGCCGGGTGGCCATCCTGGGCGGCGGCGTGGTCGGGACCAATGCGGCGCGCATGGCGGTCGGGCTGGGGGCCAGGGTCACCATCATCGACCGTTCCGCCGCCCGGCTGGCCCAACTGGACGAAATGTTCGCCGGCCGGGTCGAGACCGCCTATGCGACGCTGGATGCCATCGAGCAGGCGGTCGCCTCGGCCGATCTGGCCGTCGGCGCGGTGCTGATCCCCGGCGCCGCCGCGCCCCGGCTGGTGTCGCGCGACCTGGTGGCCGCCATGCGGCCCGGTTCGGTGGTGGTCGATGTCGCCATCGACCAGGGCGGCTGCTTCGCCACCTCGCGCCCGACCAGCCACGCCCAGCCCACCTATGTCGCCGAAGGGGTGGTGCATTATTGCGTCACCAACATGCCGGGCGCGGTGGCGCGCACCTCGGCCTTCGCCCTGGGCCACGCCACGCTGCCCTTCATCCTGGCCCTGGCTGACCGGGGCTGGGGGCCGGCCCTGGCGGAAAATCCCCATCTGGCCGCCGGTTTGAACGTCCATAATGGAAAAATCACCCATCCAGCGGTGGCACGCGCGCTCGGAATGGCGTATGAGGATGCCGCAAAGTTTTTAGAGCGGTTCCGAAGCTGACCGCATCGCAAAAGAACACACAAGGGAACAAGGACAGCAACCATGGACCTCAAGAAGATCCCGATCGGCAAGAATCCCCCGACCGACATCAACGTCGTGGTCGAAATCCCGCTGCGCGGCGACCCGGTCAAGTACGAGATCTGCAAGGAATCCGGCGCGATGTTCGTCGACCGCTTCCTGCACACCGCCATGTACTACCCGACCAATTACGGCTTCGTGCCGCACACCCTGTCCGACGACGGCGATCCGGTCGACGTGATGGTGGTGGGCAAGCATGGCGTGGCGGTCGGCTCGGTCCTGCGCTCGCGTCCGATCGGCGTGCTGCTGATGGAAGACGAATCCGGCCATGACGAGAAGATCCTGGCGGTGCCGCACGCCAAGCTGCACCCCTTCTACGACGAAGTGCAGTCCTACAAGGACCTGCCCGACGTGCTGATCAAGCAGATCGAGCACTTCTTCGCCCACTACAAGGACCTGGAAGAGGGCAAGTGGGTCAAGGTGATCGGCTGGGGCGATGCCGACAAGGCCGGCGAGATCATCAAGGAAGCGATCAAGCGCGCCGAGAAGAAGAAGAAGTAAGGCGAATTCGCCAAGAAGACGGCCGGGGAAGCACCTTCCCCGGCCGTTTTTTTTA
>NZ_CACVCE010000038.1:0-20928 GCF_902729445.1 Magnetospirillum sp. LM-5
TCGCCGGAGGGCGGGATTTTTCGAGGTGCCCTAAAGAACCGCCGACAGCGACAGCAAGATCACCAGGAAATAGATCAAAACGGTGTTGAGGACGTAATCCAACGACACCTTCAAGGCGTGGACCGGATAGATGATGTCGATCACGCCGTTGACGTCGCCGACCTTGGCCATGGTGTGGCAGGCCAGGCATTCCTCGCGCACCACCAGCGGATACAGGTAGCGGATGCTGGAGGGTTGGGTGGCGAACAGGTCGATGCCGGTTTCCAGCACCTTTTGCAGCAGCGGGTCGGCCTGGGTGACGGCGACGTCGTTTTCCATCTCGCCGAACTGTTCGATCACCGGCCGGCCGCGCACCACGCGGATGGTCAGGTCGGGCAGGGCGGTCTGCAGGCGGGTGACCACCTCGCCGATCTCTTCCTTGCTCCAGCCCTTGCGCATGGCGGAATAAAGCGCCTCGAACACCAGGGTCGAGGTCTGGCGCGCCTCGTCGCGCGCCAGGTCCTGAATCGACCGTTCGCGGACATGGGCCGACACCAGCACCACGACCACCAGCGCCGCCGCCGTGGCGGCAAGCGACAGCAGGAACACCACCTTCGTGATGCTCACCCTCGAGAAGCTCCACCCTGTCATCGAATTATCATGTTTCCTCTGTCCCGGCGGCATTTACGCACATATCGACCGATAAAAAAAGCGTCGGTAGCGGTCGTTGACGTAGACTTTGGAATGGTCCAGCCTGTTTCTCGGGGTGGAGACGGGAGCGTTGGGATGAAAACTGTTGCCGCGATTTCTTTTCGGGATAATCACAGTCTGAGCATGGACATCGAGGATGTCCGCCGTGCCGAGGTCACCGTGCCCATCCAGGCCCAGGACGGGACCTGGTGTTGCGAGTTGCTGCTGCGGACCGCCCACGGAACCGTGGCCCTGCAGATGACCGCCGACGAGCCCGAGCATTTGGTCGTGCACGGGCCCCAACTGGAATAGATTTCGTCAATCGGCCGGAATCGAATAGGTGGCGGTGGCATGGGCCACCAGATCGTCGCTGTCGGCGGCGATCAGTTCGACGGCGCCGACGCCCAGACGGCGGCCCATCTTCAGCAGGCGCGCCTCGGCGATGATCGCCGACGGGCCGGCGCGGCGCAGGAAATTCATGGTCAGGCTGGTGGTCACCGCCATTTCCTTGTGGCCGATGACGGTCAGCACGGCGGCCCATACCGCGACATCGGCCAGGGCCATCAGCGCCGGCCCCGATACGGTGTCGCCGGGTCGGGCGATGGCTGGCGAGTAAGGCATCAGCAGCCGTGCCTCGCCCTTGCCGATGCTGATGACCTGGGCCCCGGTGGCGGCCAGCATCGGCACCTTGGGCAGGTAGTCCCGGTTCAGGATCTCTGGGGTCATGGCGGGCATCGGGTGTTTCCTGACGGCAAGGATGCGGTTACTCTCGAGTGTGCCGGTAACCACCGGTCGCTGACAAGGGAGGCGACATTTGGATTCGTCCATTCTGCTGTTGGACGTGGCGGACGGAATCGCCACCATGACCCTGAACCGGCCCGAGGCCAGGAACGCCCTGTCCTTCGCGCTGATGACCGCGATCGAGCAGGCCTTGGCCAAGATCGCCGCCGATCCTGCCATCAAGGTGGTGGTGCTGGCCGCCAACGGCCCGGCCTTTTGTGCCGGTCACGATTTGAAGGAAATGCGCAGCCTGCAAAGCCGCGAGCAGGTGGCGAGCGTGTTCGCCCAATGCGCCCGCATGATGACGGCGATCGTGCGGCTGCCGCAGCCGGTGATCGCCAAGGTCCACGCCATGGCCACCGCCGCCGGCTGCCAGATCGTCGCCAGTTGCGATTTGGCCTATGCCGCCGAAGGCGCCAAGTTCGCCACGCCGGGGGTCAATATCGGCCTGTTCTGCTCGACCCCGATGGTGGCGTTGTCGCGCGTCGTCGGCCGCAAGCAGGCGATGGAGATGCTGCTGTCCGGCCATCCCGTCGATGCCGCCACCGCCGAAGGCTGGGGCCTGATCAACCATGCCGTTCCCGCTGACCAGCTGGACGCGGCGGTATCGGACATGGCCCGCCTGATCGCCGCCAAGTCCGGCTATACCGTCAAGGTCGGCAAGGAAGCCTTTTACCGTCAGATCGAGATGGATCTGGACCAGGCCTATGCCTATACCGCCGAGGTGATGACCACCAACATGATGGCCGAGGACGCCAGGGAAGGCATCGACGCCTTCATGGGCAAGCGTCCGCCGGTCTGGCGCGGGTGCTGACGCCATGCTGACCGGGCCGGTTCCGCGTTTCTCGTCATGCCCGGACTTGATCCGGGCATCCATGGACCCTCGGGTCAAGCCCACTGCTGTCCGGTTTAAATTTTGGCGTCGCGGCGCAAACGCTTGTGGCGCGAGCCTTTCAGAGCCTCGAGCCCGGAATAGACGCGAGTCGTCGCCCCACACTCCGTCATGCCCGTGCTTGACACGGGCATCCATGTGGCGCCGCGCAAAAATAGAATGGAAACAGCGCGTTATGCGGATGCGCGTGGATGGCCGGGTCAAGCCCGGCCATGACGACGAGGGGTGTGGATGGTGCCGCGAAAATTTAACCGGACAGCCGTTGGTCAAGCCCGAGGGTGACGGCATTTCACTGGTGGGGGCATAGCCATGCTGACCGGGCCGGTGATCGTCGGGATCTCGCTGGCCTATCTGCTGCTGCTGTTCGCCATCGCCTGGATCGGCGACCGTCGGGCCGAGCAGGGGCGCTCGCTGATCGCCAACCCGGTCACCTATGCCCTGTCCATCGCGGTCTATTGCACCAGCTGGACCTTCTACGGCAGCGTCGGTCGCGCCGCCTCGGGCGGCGTCGCCTTCCTGCCGATCTATCTGGGGCCGACCCTGATGGCCGCTTTGTCGGCGGTGGTGGTGGCCAAGATGGTCAGGATCGGCCGGACCCACCGCATCACCTCGATCGCCGACTTCATCTCGGCCCGCTATGGCAAAAGCTCGGCTCTGGGCGGGCTGGTCACGGTGATCGCCGTGGTCGGAATCATGCCCTACATCTCGCTGCAGCTGAAAGCGGTGTCGACCACGTTTACCGCCCTGGTGTCGTGGCACGATCCGTCCCAGGCGCACATCGCCGTGCCGGTGCTGGGCGACACCACCTTCTTCGTCGCCCTGGCCCTGGCGGCTTTCGCCATCTTGTTCGGCACCCGCCATATCGATGCGTCGGAACATCACGAGGGCATGGTGCTGGCCATCGCCTTCGAATCCATGGTCAAGCTGGTGGCCTTCCTGGCGGTCGGCGCCTTCGTCACCTTCGGCCTGTTCGACGGTTTCGGCGACATCTTCACCCGTGCCGCCGCGGACCCCAAGCTGCGCGAGCTGTTCACCCTGCCCCATGCCGGGGCCTATGGCGACTGGGTGGCGCTGACCGTGCTGTCGATGCTGGTGGTGGTCTGCCTGCCGCGTCAGTTCCAGGTGATGGTGGTGGAAAACACCGACGAACGCCATGTGCGCACCGCCGTCTGGCTGTTTCCCGCCTATCTGTTCGCCATCAACCTGTTCGTCCTGCCGGTGGCGTTCGCCGGGCGGATGCTGTTCCAGGGCCAGGGCGTCAACCCCGATCTTTACATGCTGGCGGTGCCGCTGTCCAAGGGGGCCGAGGGCCTGGCGGTGCTGGCCTTCCTGGGCGGCCTGTCGGCGGCGGCCAGCATGGTCATCGTCGAGACCATCGCGTTGGCCACCATGGTCTGCAACGATCTGGTGATGCCGGTGCTGCTGCGCATCCGCTGGCTCAATCTTTCGGGCCGCGCCGATTTGTCGGGGCAGTTGCTGTCGATCCGGCGCTGGACCATCGCGGCGGTGGTGCTGCTGGGATACGCCTATGTCCGCCTGATCGGCGATTCCTACGCCCTGGTGACCATCGGGCTGGTCAGCTTCTGCGCCGCCGCCCAGTTCGCCCCGGCGCTGATCGGCGGAGTGCTGTGGAAGGGCGCGACCGAAAAGGGCGCCCTGGCCGGGTTGGTGATGGGTTTCCTGGTGTGGGCCTACACCCTGCTGCTGCCCAGTTTCGCCCGCTCGGGCTGGCTGCCGGCGGCGTTCGTCGAGACCGGCATGTTCGGGATGGAATTGTTGAAGCCCTATGCCCTGTTCGGCCTGAGCGGACTGGAACCGGTCACCCATTCGCTGATCTGGAGCATGATGGCCAATCTGGGTGCCTATGTCGGCGTGTCGCTGCTGACCACCCACAGCGCCATCGAGCGCATCCAGGCGGCGATGTTCGTCGATGTGTTCCGCCCGGCCAGCGGCGAGCGCGGCCGGTCGCGCTTTTGGCGCGGCACCGCCGGGATCGATGATTTGATGGCCCTGTCGGTGCGCTTCGTCGGCCGCGAGCGGGCCGAACGGGCCTTCGCCCACTGGGCGGCCGAACGCGGCCAGGACCTTGGCCAGATGCGCGAAGCCGACGCCGACATGGTCGGCGCGGTGGAACGCCTGCTGGCCGGCGCCATCGGCACCGCTTCGGCCCGGGTGATGGTGGCCAGCGTGTCGAAGGGCGAGGTGGTCGGCCTGGACGAGGTGATGGAGATCCTGGACGAGGCCAGCCAGATCATCGCCTATTCCCAGAAGCTGGAAGCCGCCACCGCCGAGCTGAAGGCCGCCAACGAGCGCTTGAAGGAATTGGATCGCATGAAGGACGACTTCATCGCGACGGTGACCCACGAATTGCGCACCCCTTTGACCTCGATCCGCTCGTTCTCGGAAATCCTGTTCGACAATCCCAGTCTGGACGAGGCCCAGCGCCAGGAATTCCTGAACATCATCATCAAGGAAAGCGAGCGCCTGACCCGCCTGATCAACCAGGTGCTGGACATGGCCAAGATCGAGTCCGGGACCATGGTGTGGACGATGGAGGAGGTCGAGCCCAAGGCTCTGGTCGAGGACGCGCTGGCCGCCACCAAGGGCCTGTTCGAGGACAAGGGCGTCACCCTGGAAGCCCGGCTGGATGACGGCCTGGCCCCCTTGACCACCGACCGCGACAAGCTGATCCAGGTGGTGATCAACCTGATCTCGAACGCGGTGAAGTTCGTCGAGCCCGGCAGCGGCCGGGTCCAGGTCACCCTGACCGGCACCGCCGGTTCCATCGAAATCGCGGTTGGCGATAACGGCCCCGGCATCCCCGACTGGGCCCGCGAAACCGTGTTCGAGAAGTTCCAGCAGGTCGGCGACACCTTGACCAACAAGCCGCAAGGCACCGGCCTGGGCCTGGCCATCTGCCGCTCGATCGTCGAGCGCCTGGGCGGCCGGATCGGGCTGGACGAGAAGGTTCCGTCCGGCGCGACCTTCCGTTTCACCATTCCTTATCAATCTTCCTGCCGTCCCCATTGACGAACGGCCGCTGTATCCCCACTCTATCAGCAGTCTCTAATGGAACAGGGGGTTTTGATGCCCGAACTCATGGTCAATGGACAACCCGTCGAGGTCAGCGAGGCCGGCTGGCTGGAAAATTGTCAGGTGTGGAACGATGACATCGCGCGCGCCATCGCTGTCGCCGAAGGGGTCGAGCTGACCGACGAGCACTGGGATGTCATCCGCGAGGCGCGGGCCTATTTCGACGAATACGGCATCGTCGCCGAGCAGCGGGTGTTCATGAAGCTGTTGAAGGAAAAGTACGGCCCCGAACGGGCCAGCCAGCAATATCTTTACCAGCTGTTCCCGCACGGGCCGCTGAAGCAGGGCAACAAGATCGCCGGCCTGCCGCGCCCCAAGGGCTGTTCCTGACGGTCAGCCCGGGCCGTCCTTTTCCGGGGGCGGCCCGGCATGGCGATGGCGCAGCACGGTGCGGATGCGCGAGCGGGCGTCGTCGACCAGCGGGACGATGGCCAGGAACACCAGCAGCACCGCCAGCGGGATGGTCGCGCTGTAGCCCATATATTTGAAGCACAGCGCGCCGACCGCACCGCCGCCGCAAAACGACATCAGCAACGTGCCCAGCACCTTCAGGCGGGCGAAATTGGCCCGCACCGGCTTGTAGTGCGCCGATTCCTTCTGTGAATTGATATAGACCACCTTGCCCAGCTCGATGCCGATATCGGTGACGATGCCGGTCATGTGGGTGGTGCGGATTTCCGCATGGGAAATCTTGGTGATGATGGCGTTCTGCAGCCCCATGATGAAGCACAGCAGCATCACCGTCATCGGCACGAATAAACTGGCCTCGGCGGTTTCCAAGGTTCCGCCCATCAGACCGAACACCAGCAGCAGCGCCGCCTCCCACAGCAGCGGATAGGCGTATTTGCTGTGGGTGCGGTGATGGATGCCCCAATTGATCAAGATGGCCGAATAGGCCGAGCCGGCGATGAAGGCCACCACCGATCCCAGGCCGGTCATCACCACCGCCTGGTCGCCGGTGACCACGCTGTCGGCCATCGCCGACAAGATGCCGGTCATGTGCGAGGTGTAGCGGCCGATGGCCAGGAACCCGCCGGCATTGATGGCGCCGGCGACGAAGGCCAGCCAATAGCCAAGCTGTCGGTTGGCCGACGACGACCGGCGCTGGCCGGCCAGACGACGCAGAAAATCGACGGGCATCAGGATGTAGATGAGGGGGTAATCATATTGCGACGCAGCATAGCGGGTCGATGGGGCGTAAGGGAAGTCCTAAACCGCCAATTCGGCAAGGGTGGCCCCGGTGACGGCGATCAGGTCGGCCGGGGCCGCCTTGATCTGCAGGCCGCGCCGCCCGCCATTGACCACCATGAAGGCGAAAGCCTGCGCGCTGGCATCCATGAACACCCGCAGCCGCTTCTTCTGGCCCAGGGGCGAGATGCCGCCGACCTTGTAGCCGGTGATCCGTTCGGCGTCGGGCGCCTTCATCATCGCCGCCGACTTCTTCCCGGCCGCATGGGCCAGGGCCTTCAGGCTCAGCTCCTTGTCGGACGGGATGATGGCGATCACGGCCTCGTCGCCGGCCGTCACCATCAGGGTCTTGAACACCTGGGCCGCCGGCAGACCCAGCGCCTCGGCCGCCTGCAGGCCGATGCTGGGGGCCTCGGGGTCATAGGGATATTCCAGCAGCTCGAACGGCCGGCCGGATTTCTTCATCTGCTCGGTGGCGGGGGTGGCCTTGGACATGGCGCCCCTTCAGCCTTCGAACACCCGGGCCGCTTCGGCCGGCGAAAGCATCCGCCATTGGCCTTCGGCCAGATCGCCCAGATCCAGGCCGCCGATGCGGGTGCGCTGCAGGCTTTCGACATGGTTGCCGACGGCCGCGAACATCCGCTTGGCCTGATGATAGCGCCCTTCCGAGATGGTCAGCCGCGCGGTTGTCGGCCCCAGCACGTCCAGTTCGGCCGGCGCCAGCGGCGTCTTTTCCGAGCGCAGCATCAAGGTGCCGGCAGCGAAGATGGCCGCTTCGTCGCCGTTCAGGGGCCGGGCCAGTTGCACCAGATAGGTCTTGGCGATCTTGGCCTTGGGGGCGGTGACCCGGTGCGAGAAGTCGCCATCGTCGGTCAGCAGCAGCAGGCCGGTGGTGTCGCGGTCCAGCCGGCCGACCGGGGCCACGATCGGCTTTCGGCGCATGAAGCGCCACGGCAGCAATTCATAGACGATCTTGCCGGGATCGCTGGTCGAGCAGGTATAGCCGGCCGGCTTGTTCAACATCGCCACCAGCCCGGCCGGCGGGTCCAACTTTTGTCCGTCGATGCGGATGTCGTCGTGTTCAGCCGTGGAATTCTCGCCCAGCTGGGTTCCATCGGCCAGGCGGACCCGGCCAGCCCGAAGCATCGATTTGACGTCCTTCTGGCTACCATAGCCCAAATTGGCGATCAGGCGGATCAATCTCATTTCGGTATGCCCTCGCCGGGCGGGCGCATCCGCGCCCTTGGCCGCGGCCTCAATGGCCGCTGGACACCGGCCGACGGAAAAAGCGGATCGGACGAAGCGGCGGCCGGTGTCATCTTCTGGCCTCGATGCGGTCGCTGGCCAGCAGCACCTTGTAGCCGGCCTGGTCGGTCAGGCATTCGACCTCGCGGAACAGGCGCTTCAATTCGGCTTCATAGGGCAGGTGGCGGTTGGCGACCAGCACCAGCTTGCCGCGCCGGCGGATCGACTTCCAGGCCGCCTTGATGAAGGCCTGGCCGATGGTCGGGTCGGGCTTGGCCCCTTCATGGAAGGGCGGGTTGGTGACAATCCAGTCATAGGGATCGGTCGGCGGCAGGCCGCCGGTGACGTCGTGCCAGCGGGCCGATACGCACGCGGCCCGCTCGGGCACCAGCGCTGCCAGGTTGGTGGCGCAATCCTCCAGCGAGGCGGTCTCGGCCTCGAACAGGTCGATGGCGGTGATGGCCGGGAAGCGCCGCAGCAGCTCGACCGCCAGATAGCCCCAGCCGCCGCCCAGATCGGCGACGCGGCCGGCAAGTGCAGCCGGAAGCGTGTCCATCAGCAGGCGCGAGCCGGGATCGACATGGTCGGGGCTGAAGCCGCCGGCCCGGGCGACGAAGCCGGAATCGGCCACGGCGCGCGGGCATCCGCCCTGGTGCCACTCGGCCAGGATGGCCGGGGCTGCGCCATCGGCCTTATGGCACCAGAAGGTGCGGGCATTGTGCTTGGACAGGTTGCCGTCCAGGCCGAAGGCGGCTTCGAATTCGCGCTGGGTACTGGCTGCGCCCACGGCATTGGCCCCGCACACCATCAACAGGCCGCCCGGTTCCAGCAGATCCCAGGCCCGGGCGATGTTGGCGCGGTTCTCGCCCTTGTGCTTGGTCAGCAGCACCAGGCCGGCGGGGAAGGACCCGTCCAGCCGGGCGACCGGCTTCAGGCCGGCGGCGGTCAGGCGGTCGAATTCGGGCTTGAAGCCCTGTTCGCACACCAGGATGTCGCGCCAATCGCCGGCCAGGGCGTCGTCGGCGGTGGCGCGCATCAGGAAGGCGCGTTGGGGGATCGCAAGCAGGCCCTTGTCGAACGGCAGCAACAGGGCGCGGATCAGTGGATCAGACATGGCGCCGGATGTAGCACGCCCATCCCCGCCCTGTCACCCCCGCCAGGGGATCAAGACGGTGCGGCCGGGGGAAAGCTGGGTGACCCGGTCGATGAAGGCGGTCTCGGCGGCACCCTTCCTGGCCAGCACCGGGTCGGTGGTGCCGCTGGCCAGCAGGCTTTGGTTGATGATCCAGGCAAACGGGGTGATGCCGGCGCGGATCAGGTCGGCTTGCAGACGCTCGGCCTCGTGCACCGGGGTCGCTTCGGGCAGGGTGACGATGATGGCGCGGGTGAATTGGCCGTCGCGCAGGCGCGGCAACAGGGCGCGCACCGCCTCGGGCATTTCGGTCTGGGTGCGGAGCACATCGCGGTGATAGGCCTCGGCGGCATCCAGCAGCAAAATGGTATGGCCGGTCGGCGCGGTGTCGAGGATGACGAACTGATCGCGGCCCAGCTCGACGGTGCGCGAGAAGGCGCGGAACACGGCGATTTCCTCGGTGCAGGGCGAGCGCAGATCCTCGTCGAGCATGGCGCGGCCGGCCGGGTCCAGATTTGCGCCGGCCTTGGCCAGCACCTCGGCCCGGTAAAGCTCGATTTCGGCCGCGGGGTCGATGCGGGTCACCGTCAGGCCGGGCAAGGCTTCGGTGACCGCCTCGGCGACATGGGCGGCGGGGTCGGTGGTCGATAGCGTCACAAGGTGGCCGCGCCCGGCCAGGGCGGTGGCGATGGCGGCGGCGATGGTGGTCTTGCCGACGCCGCCCTTGCCCATGGTCATCACCACGCCGCGCCCGGCGGCGGCGATTTCGTCGATCAAGGGCTCAAGCCCGGCGGGCAGGGCCGCGTTCGGCACGGTCCCGCCCAGGCCGCGCAAGGCATCCAGCCCGACGGTACCGGTCGCCAGCAAGGCGGTGTCGGTGCGGGGCAGGGTGCCAAGGACAGCCGGCATCGCGGCCAGGGCGTCGCGGCCCCGCTGTTCCAGGGCGCGGGCGATGGGATCGTCGGGGGCGGCGGCAACGAACAATCCGTTGATGGCCAGATGCAGATTGCTCACCCCCAGCTCGGCCAGTTCGCCGCGGGTGCGCTCGGCCTCGCGGAGCGCGGCGCGTTCGGGCCGGCTGACCAGGATGATGGTGGTGGCGGCCGGATCGGACAAGCTTGCCACGGTGGCCGCGTACAGCGCCTTTTGCTTCTCGAGCCCGGCCAGCGGCCCCAGGCACGAGGCGCCGCCGGTGGCCGATTCGATGAAATCGTTCCAGGCCGAGGGCAGGGTCAAAAGGCGCAAGGTGTGGCCGGTCGGCGCGGTGTCGAACAGGACATGGTCGAAGCCGGCGGTCGCCGCCGGGTCGCCCAGCAGGGCGGCGAACTGGTCGAAGGCGGCGATTTCTACCGTACAGGCGCCCGAGAATTGCTCCTCCATGCTGGCGATGGCGGCGGCCGGCAGGATGCCCCGGTAGGGGCCGACCATGCGCTCGCGGTAATCGCGGGCGGCGGCCTCGGGGTCGATGTTCAGGGCGAACAAATTGGCGGCGCCCAGGATGGCGGTGGGGGTGGCCGACAATCCGGTCCCCAGCACCTCGTCCAGGTTCGAGGCCGGGTCGGTGCTGACGATCAACACCCGCTTGCCGGCATCGGCCAGGGCCAGGCCGACGGCGCAAGACAGCGAGGTCTTGCCGACGCCGCCCTTGCCGGTGAAGAAGGCGTGACGGGTGGTGATCTGCGGCAGCATGGTCTTATCCTTAACAGCACCCGGATTTGGGCGTGCAGCACGGCGACGCGGGGTCCTTGATTCCCAGCTTGGCGGCCAGTTGCGCCCGGGTCGGATAGATGCCGATCGAGACGATATGCCCGTCGATGGCGATGATCGGCAGGCGGTCCATGCCGATTTCCATCTCGCGGACCACCTCGGGGTTGGCGGCGAAGGCCTGCGGCTCCTGGCCCAGATTGTAGCGGGTGACGGCAACACCTTGTTCGGCCAGCCATTTCAGGTCGGCGGCGAAGGTGACCAGGGTGGGATCGACCTGGGGCCCGCACACGCCGGTCGAGCAGCACATGGCGGGATCGTAGATTTCGAGTTTGGTCATGGCGGCGGCTCCTTCGCTGGTTCCGGGCTTGCGGGCGGTGATGACGGCCGAGACGACATGGTCCTCGACCCCTTGGCCCGGAGCCCAATCCTTGATCAATTCGCGGCTTTCCGGCTTTTCCTCGATGCGGATGTCGATGAAGCCGGCCTGGCGCATCCACGCCTCGAGTTCGGCGGGTCGCGCCGCGCCGGCGACGCAGCCGCACAGCAGGCCGGAATCGGCGGCCATGGCGGCCGGCAGCGGCTTCAGGCCGACCACGTCCGACACCGCCAGGCGGCCGCCGGGCTTCAGAACGCGGAAGGCCTCGGCGAAGACCTGGGCCTTGGCCGGGGACAGGTTGATGACGCAATTGGACATCACCACGTCGGCCGAATTGTCGGCGACGGGCAGATGCTCGATCTCGCCCAGGCGGAACTCGACATTGGCATGGCCGACCTTGGCGGCGTTGGCGCGGGCCTTGGCCAGCATCTCGTGGGTCATGTCGATGCCGATGACACGGCCGCCGGGGCCGACCTGAGCGGCGGCCAGGAAACAATCGAAGCCGGCCCCGCTGCCCAAATCGACCACCACCTCGCCCGGCTGAAGGGCGCCGATGGCCTGCGGGTTGCCGCAGCCCAGGCCCAGATTGGCGCCGTCGGGGACCAATGCCAGCTCGGCCTCGCCATAGCCCATGCGCCGGGCCATGTCGTCGGCCTTCGGGGTGCCGCAGCATGATGGGGCTGAGGCCCCGGCGGCGATGGCGCCGTAACGGTCGCGCACCAGGGCGCGCTGGTCGTTCTCGTTCATGGCAACCTCCGCTCGTACCAATCCTTCGAGGAATTGACGATCTTCACCACGCTCAGCATCACCGGCACCTCGATCAGCACCCCGACCACGGTGGCCAGCGCGGCACCCGACTGGAAGCCGAACAGGCTGATGGCGGCGGCGACCGCCAGTTCGAAGAAGTTCGACGCCCCGATCAGAGCCGACGGGCCGGCGACGCAATGGGCGACGCCCAGCTTCTTGTTGAGCAGATAGGCCAGACCGGAATTCAGATAGACCTGGATGGTGATCGGCACCGCCAGCAGCAAGATCACCAGCGGCTGGGCGATGATCTGCTCGCCCTGGAAGGCGAACAACAGCACCAGGGTCGCCAGCAAGGCCACCAGCGACAGCGGCCCCAGCCGGGCCAGGGTGGCGGCCAGGGCCTGCGGGCCGCTTCGCAGCAGCAGCGTGCGCCACGCCTGGGCGATGATCACCGGCACGACGATATACAGCACCACCGACAGGAACAGGGTGTCCCACGGCACGGTGATGGCCGACAGGCCCAGCAACAGGCCGACCAGCGGCGCGAAGGCCACCACCATGATCGAATCGTTCAAGGCGACCTGGCTCAGGGTGAAATGGGGCTCGCCGTTGGTCAGGTTGGACCACACGAACACCATGGCGGTGCAGGGTGCTGCGGCCAGCAGGATCAGGCCGGCGATGTAGCTGTCGATCTGGTCGGCCGGCAGGAACGGCCTGAACAGGGTCGAGATGAACAGCCAGCCCAGCAAAGCCATCGAGAACGGCTTGACCGCCCAATTGATGAACAAGGTGACGCCGATGCCCTTCCAATGCTCGCGCACCTGATGCAGGGCGCCGAAATCAATCTTCAGCAGCATCGGGATGATCATCAGCCAGATCAGCAGGGCGACCGGCAGGTTGACCTGGGCGATCTCGAGGCGGCCGATGGCCTGGAACGGCGCCGGCCACAGATGGCCCAGCGCCACGCCGGCTACGATGCACAGACCCACCCACAGGGTTAGATAACGTTCGAACAGGTTCATCTCAGACCTCGGCGGCCCGGTCAGGCCCGACTTCGATCAGCTTGCGGATCTTGGCCTCGATCATGGCGTAAACCTCGCGGAACACCGCCAGGCGTTCGTCATGGCTGCCCTCGGCCGCCGCCGGGTCGGGAAAGCCGATATGCACCTTGGCCGGCACGCCCGGCCAGATCGGGCAGATTTCGCCGGCGGCGTTGTCGCAGACGGTGATCACCAGATCCATCCTGGGAGCGTCGGGGGCGGCGAACTCGTCCCACGATTTCGAGCGCAGGCCCTCGGTGGCGTGGCCCTTTTCCCGCAAGACCTCGATCGACAGCGGGTTGACCTTGCCGGTCGGCTTCGAGCCGGCGCTGAAGGCCCGCCACGTGCCGCCGCCCAGATCGTTGATCAGGCATTCGGCCAGCACCGATCGGGCGGAATTGCCGGTGCACAGAACCAGGACGTTGATGGGTTTGTCGGTCATGGAACGCTTCCTTTGGTGTTTCAGGCCTTGTTGGCGCGGCCGATATCATCCAGATGCTTCTGCAGTGTCAGGCGGCTGAGCGACTGCAGCGGCAGGGCGGCGAAGATGCTGATGCGGTTGCTCAGCATGCGCATCACTTCCGCGGTGTGGGCGGCCTTCTCGGCCTCGCTGCCGTCAAAGGCGACCGGGTCGGGAACGCCCCAATGGGCAGTCATCGGCTGGCCCGGCCAGACCGGGCAGACCTCGCCGGCGGCGTTGTCGCAGACGGTGAAGACGAAATCGAGTTCGGGGGCGCCGGGCTGGGCGAACTCCTCCCATGATTTCGACCGCAGGCCATCCGTCGGGTGGTTGGTCTTCTTCAACAGTGCCAGGACGGTCGGATCGATCAGGCCTTTGGGATGGCTGCCGGCGCTGAATGCTTTGAACTTGCCGCTAAGATCGCGATTCAGGATCGCCTCGGCCAGGATGCTGCGGGCCGAATTGCCGGTGCACAGGAACAGCACGTTATATGACTTGTCGCTCATGGAGATTCTCCGTAGCAGGGGGATGCGGCCAAGACATTCGGAAACAGCACCGCCCGGCCCTGGTCGCACAGGGTCTGCACCGCGACGGAATTGACCCGGGCCAATATCGCGCGGTCGGCGGCGACGGTCGGGTCGTCGGCCATCGCCTTGGCCACCAGATCCAGGAAGGCGCGGGTGTAGGCGTTGAAGTCGCGTTCGGCCAGGCGGTAATAGATCCACTTGCCGTCGCGGCGCTGCTGCACCAGGCCGGCGGTCTTCAGCGCGGCCAGATGCTTGGACACGGTGGCGGCGGCCAGGTCCAGGACGGCGGTGATCTGGCATACGCACAGCTCGCCGCCTTCCAGCAGCTTCAGGATGCGCACCCGGCTGGGGTCGGCCACGGCCTTGGCGACGGTTTCGAAAGTCTCGATCATGGCGACACGCTAGTATCAATTCGATGTATAGCGAAATGATATATTTATTATGGCCCGGACGCAAGCCTGTTCGCTGCCCCCAAAGATTGACCGGCGCCTGGCACGCTCGTAAGCTTTTTGCGGTGTTGCTGCCGCCGGTCCTGGCAGCCGAAAGGTCCAGCCGATGACCAGTCCCGTTCATGTGATCGTTGTCGACGACGAGGCGGAGATCAGGGCGGTCCTGACCGCCATGCTAGAGCGCGAGGGCTATCGGGTCACCGCCTGCGCCGACGGCGAGGCCTTTTGGCGGGTTGTCGCCACCGACCAGCCCGACATCGTGCTGCTGGACCTGAAGCTGCCGGGCGAGAACGGTTTTTCCATCGCCCGCAGGCTGCGCGGCCAGTCGAATGCCGGCATCATCATCGTGTCGGGAATGGGCGACGTGGTCGACAAGGTGGTCGGCCTGGAAGTCGGTGCCGACGATTTCGTCACCAAGCCGTTCGACGGCCGCGAGTTGGTGGCGCGCATCCACTCGGTCCTGCGCCGCAAGGCCTTGGCGCCGGTGGCCACCCCGGTCGAGAAACGCATCGCCGAATTGGCCGAGAAGCTGGACGCGGTGTCGGATCAGATCGCCGAGGTCGGTGCCGAGGCCCACCACATCGAGGAAATCGTCGAAAAATCCGCCACCGCCAAGCACCCCAAGTCGGTGGGCGGTGTCACCTGGCAGCCGTCCGGCGAGGATTGGCGCAAGGACTGATCCAACGCTCGAAACCTTCGACCGTTGGTATGAAACTTATTTCGCGTCCTCGACGAAGTGGGTCCAGCCGCAATTGTTGCAGATGCCCAGGCTGCCGCTTTCCGCTTGGTGATAGATCACTTTGCTGCCGCAGGTCGGGCAATGGTCCTCGCGGTGGGCATGCAGCAGCGTCTCGATATGGCTGGCCTCGGCGTCGATGTGCAGGGCCTCGTCGTTCAGGCGGCCCAGCTCCTCCTTGACGCTGTCGAGCTTCTTTTCCAGGCTTTCGATCTTGCCCAGCAGGTTGGGGCCGGTCTGCCCGACGCTTTTTTGGCGTCGGATCACGCTCTTGACCCGGGCCAGCAGCTCGCGGCGGTCGAATGGCTTGGCGATATAATCGTCTGCGCCCATCTCCAGCCCGACCACCCGGTCGATCACCGTGCCCAGGCTGGTGACCATGATGATGCCGGCGTTGGAAAGGGCGCGCACCCGTCGCGCGATCGACAATCCGTCCTCGCCGGGCATGCGGATGTCCAGCAACAACAGGTCGGGGCGCTGGCGCTCCATCATCGCCCACAATTCGGCGCCGCTGGCGCAGGTGACGACGCGATAGCCCTCGCGGGTCAGGATTTCCGACAGCAGGGTGCGGATTTCCGGCTCGTCATCGACCACGCCGATCAAGGCGGATTCGGATGTCATGGCAACCTCGCGGCACGGTCGGTCGCTAGCGGCAAGACCAGTTGGACGACCAGGGTGGTGGTGCCGGCACCATCGACGCGGATGGTGCCGCCCGCGCGCTGGGCGGCGCCCCAGGCGGCGGAAAGGCCGATCGCGTGGCGCTCGCCCCAGGCGAACGGCTCGAGCGGCGAGCATTCCGGTTCGACCTTCAGCTCAAGCCCGGCCAGGTGAAGCGTCACCTGCATCAGGTGGCCGTCGATCAATGTCAATTCGCCGCCCATGGTTCCGCTGTCGCCGGACAGCGAGGCGACGGTGCGAACCGCGCGCGCCAGGTCATCAGCCGCGATTCGCGCCATGGTTTCTCCGGCCGGTCCGGTCCACGAGCTCACCCGCCCGGCCAGCAGGCCCTTGTCCAGGTCGCGGCCCAGATCAAGCCACCATCGCGCCAGGTCGGTATCGGCCAGGATCTGTGCGGTTCCGTAGAAGACCCGCAATCCGGCCAGCAGGTCGGCGGCGCGCCGTGTCGCGGCTTGGGCGCGCGCCACCAATTGGCCATCGACCGCGCGGCCCTGGTCGATATCGTCGGCAACCAGATCCAGGTTGCCGGCCACCACCGTCAGCATGTTGCCCAACGCGTGGGAGGAGTTGCAGGCCAGCCGGGCCTGGGCCTTCAAGATGGCATCGTCGGTCATGGCTTCTTGCGTCCCAATTTCTGACGAAACGGCAAGTCCAGCGGATAATGCAGCGCTTTTTTCGGCGCTTCGACCGCCATGGTGATGGCGTGGCCATCGACATAATCGAAGCCGGCGGCGATGGCCGCCGAGTAAAGGCTAAGGGTTCGGATGCCGTGGCAATAGGTCTTCAGTCCGGCCTGGGCGGCGGCGGCGACGAAGGAATCGAGCTTGGGGAACAGCACGTCCTCGGGCTCGGCGGCGGCGTAGATGTCGATGCCGACGGCATGGATTCCGGCCTGACGGAAGGCGGGCAGGGCGGTCTGATCGGGCGGCAGCCGGGCCAGGACAGCCTTGGAATAGGGCCGCAGCGAGGCCACGAGTTCGAGCAATTGCGATTGCGGCACGCCGACCGGCAGCCCGGCCAGTTCGAAAATCACCCGCTGACCGCCGGCGGGGCCGAATTCCGCGGTGCACAGGGCGGCGAAATCGCGTCGGCGCGACGCCGTCGCCAGGGATTCGTAATGGACCGGCAGCGACAGCAGACCAAAACTGTTCTCGTTGCCCAGGCGGCTCAGCTCATAGGCGACGCGGCGCAGGACCGCCCGATCCAGGGCCAGGATGGCCGGCCCGTCCGGGGCCAGTTCATAGCCCGACTTGAACCCGTCCGAATGGCGCGGCGCCGTGGGGATGCAATGGAAGGTGGACAGCACCATGGTCTTGGCGGTCAGCAACGGCCGGAACACGAAGTTGAGGTCGGGCGGCAGCATGGCATCGCCGGGCTTCGGCGCATGGTGGATGCCGTTCGGGGTGGTGAGCGTCGGTTGGCGCACCGGCTCGAAATGGATGTCCTCGCCCTTGCCGCGGACGGCGCGTAACACCTGCACCGCCGCCCCCGGCTGGCTGCCCATCAGCAAGGTCGACAGCATCTGCGCCAGGGCCAGGGCGCGGATGGTCGCGGCCTCCATGCCCAATTGCGAGAAGGCCAGCAGATAGGTGGTGTCGTCGTAGCGGACGAAGACATCGGTCTTGCCCAGGCGGTCGCGGAAAATCCCCTCGGCCAGGGTGTGGGCGTGGCCTGCGACCGAGTGCCATCGCTTGCCGCAGGCCTTGGCGATGTCTGCCAAGGACAGCATGAACAGGTGGCCCTCGACCAGACTCACCGTCGATGTGCCGGAAAACAGATGCCGGAACCGGCTTTCGAGCTGGGCCAGGGAATCCGGGGCGGCTTCGGTCGAGGCCGCTTGGTCGCGCACACCCTTCGGTTCGGCGTCGGCCGGCCGATGAAGAAGCCTGTCGACGAACGTCTTGATGGACATCACGGAGTGGCGGGATTGGGCGCCGTCGCCAGGCAGGCATTGACCGCCGCCATCAGATCGGCCGGGGTGAACGGCTTGGGCAGCATCCTGTCGGCGCCGAAAGTTCCCGCCATGTTCAGGAAGTCCAGGTTGCGAGTGCGCCCGCCGCCGGAAATGGCGATGACCCGTGTGTCGGGAAACTCACGCCTGAGCTCGGAAATCGCTTCCAGTCCCTCCATGCGTGGCATGATGATGTCGGTGATGACCAACGGGGCCGCGACCTGGCGCTGCAGTTCCAGGCCGGCCACGCCGTCCTTGGCTTCGAAGACTTCGTGGCCGGCGCGGCGCAGAATCTCGCGGATGGTCAGCAGGACCATTTCCTCGTCATCGATCACCACGATTTTGGCCAATTCACTCTCCCTTTTAAATCAGAAGCGAGAACTCAGATTGAATTCTAGCTCGTCGTGAAGATGTCTGTCGTTACTTTCAATGTGGTGCCGGATCGATTCCTCACAAGGATATTCGCTTTCCTTCGGTTTAGGGTATCATCGTGACAATGAATGTCAGCCTATCGTTCCGATGCGTAGCCGGCAAGGTCTAGACCGCGTCTTGTATGCGCGCGGATGAATTGTGTGCAGAATGCAAGCCAGAATCGAGACCGGTTCACCGCTTTCCGTCAAGATTGTCGCCGGACTGGCCGTGGTGCTCAGTCTGTTGGCGATCGTGGTCGGCACCGTGCTCTATCAATGGCATTTCCGCCAGGAGCGCCACGAGGTGTCCAACACCCTGGCGGCGATCGTCGATGCCCGGTCCCGTCTGTTGACCGGCTGGTTGGGCGAACGCGCCGCCGACGCCCGGGCCTTCGCCACCAATCCGGCGCACGTGCGCGACATCGATGCCTGCAAGCAGTCCGATATCCACTGCGAGGGCCTGTTCGGGGGCTTAAGTGCGGCGGTCGGGGCCTATCGCTATCGCAGCGGCGCGGTGGTCGGCCTCGACGGCCGGGTGCTGACCAGCGCCGGCGAGGATTACGCCCTGCACTTCGATGACCTGGAAATGTTGCGCCGGATCGCCGCCGGCAGTTCCAAGCGGATATGCGACCTGCATGTGGGACAAGGCGGCAAGCCCGAATTGGAAGTGGCGGCCCCCTTGGTCAAGGGCGGCGAAATCGTCGCCGTCGTCTTCCTGGTGGTGGATGCCGAACGGCACTTCTTTCCGCTGGTGTCGCACTGGCCGCTGCCCGGAGCCGGCGGCGAGGTCATGCTGCTCAAGGCCGACGACACCGACGCCCGGATTTTGTCGCCCTTGAGCCACCAATCAAATGCGGGCATGGAGCTTCGCATTCCCCTGACCGGCGACCAGGTGGCCGCCCAGGCGGCACTGGGCGCGACCGGAACCATCACCGGTCCGGATTATCGCGGCGCCGAGGTTCTGGGCATCGCGCGTGCCATCCCCGACACGCCGTGGGTGTTGTTGGCCCAGCAAGACGCTGACGTCGTCAAGGAAAGCGTGCGGTGGTCGGCGGCGGCGACCGGAGTGATCACCGCCATGTTCGTGGTGATGACCGGTTCGGTGGCGTTGATCTGGGTGGTCGGACGGCTGGAACGATTTCGTCTGAAAGAGCAAAGCCGGCGGCGCCTGGTGGAATCGCAGACCGAATGGCTGCGCCGGTTCGGCAACGACATCGTCTTGCTGGTCGACGAACAGGGCCTGGTGGTCGATGCCAACGACAGGGCGGAAAAGGCCTTCGGATATACGCGCGACGAATTGTTACAGATGTCGATCCACGATATCAGGAGCGTCAGGTCCGACATGCGCCACTCGCCGTTGGACCTGGATGCCGGCAAGGGCGAGGGCCAGGTGTTCAGGACTTGGCATCGTCGCAAGGACGGAACGGAATTCCCGGTCGAGGTCAGCCTGCGCGCGCTGGTCGTCGATGGTCGCCGCATGTACCAGGACATCATCCGCGACATCACCGACCGTCTCGCCGCCGAGGAGGTGATCAACCGCCAGGCGCGGATGTTTTCGGCGCTCAGTCAGACCAACAAGGTGGTGCTGCGCGTCCATGATCGCCAGGTCCTGCTGGACGAACTGTGCGACTGCGCCGTGCGGCTGGGCGGGTTTCGCGGCGCCTGGGTGGCGATGCGGACCGATTTCGACAATGGGGCGTTGGACATCGCCAGCCTGCGCGGCGATTTGGGCGGTTGGCCCGGGGTGCTGCGGCTGACCCTCGATCCGGATGATCCCTATGGCCGATCAGCCACCGCAGACGCCATCCGCGAGGAAAAGCCCCAATGCCGGCGGGACATCCAGTCCGATCCGAACCTGGGGGCATGGCACGAACTGATCGTGTCGATGGGGTTGCGGGCGGTCGCCGCCTTCCCGGTGCGCGAATGCGGCGAGGTGTGCGGCGCCTTCACCGTCTTCTCGCAAGACAACGAAATCTTCACCCCCGAAACCCTGGCGCTTCTGGCCGAGATGGCCGACGACCTGTCATTCGGCCTGGATTTCCTGCTGCGTGAGAACTGGCGCAGGATCGCCGAGGAATCCTTGCGGCAAAGCGAGGTGCGCTACCGCGCCCTGGTCGAGGACCATCCCGGCATGCTGTGCCGTTTCCTGGCCGACGGCACCCTGACCTTCGTCAACGATGCCTATTGTCGGGTATTCGGCAAGCCGGCCCATCAATTGCTGGGGTCGTCGTTCTATGATCTGATCCCGGCCGAGGATGTCGAGTTCGCCCGCAGCCAGGTGGCCATGCTGGGGCCGGACCACCCGACCGAGACCTATACCCACCGGGCGATCGGCGACGGCGGCAAGATCCGCTGGCAGGAATGGACCGACCGGGCGCTGTTGGATTCCGATGGCCGGGTGGTCGAATACCAGTCCGCCGGCAAGGACATCACCGATCGTATCGAGATGGAACAGGCGCTGCGCGACAGTCAGGAGTTCCTGGCGGCGATGGCGGCGGCGACCCGCGACGCCATCATCGTGATGGACGATCATGGGCGGGTCACCTTCTGGAACGCCTCGGCCCAGGCGATCCTGGGCTACAGCCAGGACGAGGCGCTGGGCCGGCCGGTCCACAGCCTGATCGGGAGCAAGGATGAGGAGCATTCCTTCCTGGCCAACATGGTGCGGTTCCGGGAAACCGGGACCGGGGCGGTGATCGGGCGGACACTCGAGCTTCAGGCGACCAACAAGTCCGGCGAGACCTTCCCGGTCGAGTTGTCGGTCAACGCCTTCCGCCTGAAGGGCAACTGGCACGCGGTGGGGGTGCTGCGCGACATTCGCGACCGCAAGGAGATGGAACTTAGGGCA
>NZ_CACVCE010000039.1:0-19879 GCF_902729445.1 Magnetospirillum sp. LM-5
TCGCAGGTTCAAATCCTGCCCCCGCAACCAAATTAGCCCGTAAGTCCAACGACTTACGGGCTTTTTGATTCTTGGGCTGCGATGGCCGGAAAGTCATGTCAACGACGTGTCAACAAATCCCCAGGCGGGCGTTGGCGCGGCGTGTCAACGCTTGGCGACCGTTACGCCGCTGCCGTCGCCACCCCGTCCAGACGCACCCGCACGGTGACGGCGCCATTGCCGGCGGCGATGATGGCGACGCCGATGGGGTGCAGTCCGGCGGTGGGTAGGGCGATCACCTTGGCGGTATCGTCCCACGCCACCCGATCACCCAGCGCGACCACCGTGGCCGGGGCCTTGGGCAGATCATAGACCCCGGTGGTGGCGATTTCCACATTGGTCGCTTCCGATGCCGTGGTGGCGGCGATGCCGAACAGAGCGCCGACGATCATGCCCTGGCCCGAGGCCAAGCCCCCGGTCGGGGCCGGAACGGTTATCATGTGGCCATTTTGGATGAAGTTCTTCATGGTCTATACTCCCTTGCTGGAATTGATCCGCACCTGGGTGACGCGGGTGTTGGTGCCGAGGCGGCGTTCCAGGTCGGCCAGGGCCGAGGCCATCTCGGAATCGGAGCGATACTCGACCTTGCGCCCGTCGCATTCCACCGTGCGGGTGCCGGCATAGCGGGCGCGCAGCAGCGCCTCCCGCCAGGCCAGCAGTTGGGTGGTGTCGGCCATTACGCGGCCCCCGCATTGGCGTACCAGCCCCGGTGGTCGACGAAGCCGGCGCCGAAATCGAGGATCACCCGGATCTCGACACCATCCACGTCCCAGCCCGACTTGCTCTCCACCTGCGGCCCTTCGCTGCCCGACAGGTAGGCGAATTCCAGTCCGTCGATCTCGGCCGGATCGGCGGTGACATACCACCGGCCGGCGCTGGACAGGCGCGGCTCGACCACCATGGTCAGCGAGCCGGCGAAGGGGTTTACGTCGGCCGCCTTGGCCGCCGCCACCGAGGCCAGCCAGCGCTCGGCCTCGGTCTCCAGGGCCGGCGGCACCAGCAGGTATTTCGGCGTCACCCGGATGATGCGGTCCTCGATGCCCTTCTGGGTGCGCAAGCTGAGCCGGGCCGCCGACAGGGTGGTGTCGGAGATGGCCGCGCCCGCTCCGGCCTTGTTGCCGTGGTCGGCATGGAACAGCGGCTTGCCGTCGGACAGCTTCGGCCCGTTGCCGGAATTGGTCTCCACCAGATCGACCAGCAGGCGGGCCTCGGTCTCGGCCGCCCCTTGGCCCATGCGGCGGGCGAGGTCGGAGAAGGCGCCGAGATCGTCGTTGACGATCACCTGGCGGGTGATGCCGATCTTGCGCGCCCAGGTTTCGATTTTGTAGGCCTCGCGGGCCTCGGCCATGGTGCCGGCCTTGATCTCTCCGTGCTCGCCCAGCTTCTCCAGCAGGGGCGCTTCGCCCAGCATGATCTTGTTGACGGCGCGGAAGTCCCGCGCCGAGGTCTGGCGGCCCAACTGGCGGATGCCCGAGGGCGCGGCCTGATAGGCGGCGCGCAGGGTGCGGCCCACCGTGTCGCCCAGGATGATACCGAAATCGCTGGTGGTGTGCAGCGCGCGGGTGACCATGGCGGCGGGCGACAGGCCGGTGACGGCATGGCCACGCAGGGTGAGCAGTTCTCGCGCCATCTCGGCGCAGGTGGAATAGGCATAGCGCCGGGCCGGTTCCGAAAGCGCGTGCGCCGGATTGATGCGGGCATAGAGCGCCTCGCCCATCTGGCGGGCGCGGGTGTCGGGATCGTCATGGCTGGCGACGTGCTCGACGCGCACCTGTTCGGTACGGATCGGGGCATTGCTGCGCTGGGCCAGTTCGGCGAAGGCGGCGCGGCGGGCCTCGTCGGCGCTGGCGTCACGGTCGATCAGGCCATCGACGAAGTCTTGCCCCAGCCCGGCAACGCGGGCGACGGAGCGGATTTCGGCATTGATGGCGGCGCGGGTGTGGATACCATCTCCGTCGGGGGTGGTGGTTGCGGGTTCGGGCATTCTCTCCTCCATGCGGATATGGGCGCCGGGATCGGCCGGCGTCGGGACCAGGGAAATTTCGATGGGCGTCCAGCGGATGGCGGTCAGCACCCGGACGCCCTTGTCCAGGCTCTCGGCCCAGTGCTCGACGGTGTAGCCGACCGAGATGTGGCGCAGGATGCCGCTCACCACGTCCTGCCAGACCGGCTCCACCTCGGGCCGGGCCGAGAATTGCACCAGGGCCACGCCCTCGTGGCCATCGACCGAGGCGGAGCGGACGGTGCCCAGCACGTCGCGCACCGCGTCCTGGCGATGGGCGTCCAGCACCGAGGCACCGATCAGGCGCGACAGGTCCACCGCCTCGGGGGCCAGCGACAGCCGCTCCTCGTAGGGGCCGGACAGGTCGCGGCGGCGGACACCGGCCCCGGTGCTCCACACCACCTCGGCGGTGCGGGCCTGGGCGTCGATGCTGGCGGGGGCCAGGGTGCTGCGGCGGGTGATCAGTTCAGCCATTGGGCGCCTCCATAGTCAGGCCGAGGCGCTTCTCGCGTTCACGGTCGGCGGCGATGGCGGCGTCCACGTCCTCGGCATCAAAGCCGCGTTCGGCGATGCTCATGCCTCGGCTCTTCAGCCCTGCCTTGATCTGCTCGATCTCGGCCCGCGCGTCCTTCAGCGGATCGACCCAATCCCATTTCGGCGGCAGCCAGTCGCAGGCCAGGAAGGCGGACGGATCGCGGTCGAAACCGGCGGCGGGCAGGTGGCCGGCCAGCACGGCGAGCCGCACGAAGCGCTCCCACACCGGGCGACAGAATTGATGCACCAGGACCGTGTGCTGGACCTGCTCGATACGGCGGCGGAATTCGACCAGACCGGCGCGGATGCTGGAATAGGTGACGCCCTCCAGGTCACCCGAGACCAGTTCGTAAGGCAGGCCCAGCCCGCTGGCGATGGCCCGGATGTGGGTCTTGGTGTAGGCGCCGTAATCGCCGGGATCGGCCGGGTCGGAAAACTGGATGTCGGCGCCGGGCGGCAGCGGAATCAGGCTGCCCGGTTCCATGCCGACCTGGAGCACCCCACCGATGCCGCTGCCGTCATTGAAGCCGGCCACCGTGCCGTCGGGATCGCGGATGAAGCCGGTGAACAGGGCGGCGACCTTGGCCTTGACCAGGGCCGCGTCCTCGTACTGATCGAGTTCATGGACGCGCAGCAGCACCGGGGCCAGCCAGGTGATGCCGCGAACCTGCCCCGGCGCCAGCGGCTGGAACAGATGGGCCATGTCGCCGGCCGGCAGGCGCACAGTGTCCAGCGACAGCGGCGCGAGTGCGTCGCCGGGGCGATGGGCATAGCAGTGATAGGCGACGCGGCGACCATTGGCGTTGAACTCGATGCCGGCCCGAATGCAGGCACCGGCCCCGATGTCGCGGTGAAGGTCGAGCGGCACCTGTTCGCGGTCGAGCAGGTCGATGGCCAGGGGCAGCGGGGAAACGTCCGCGGCAACGCGCAGGCGGGCGAAGCTCTCACCGCTTTCGACCATGGCGCGGAAGGCCAGGGCCTGGAGGCCGTAGAAATCGGTCAGGCCGGCGGCATCGGCCCGATCCGTCCAGCGGTCCCACAGCGAATGCAGGGCGTCGCGGACCTTGGCATCGGGGTGGCGCGAGCGCGGCTTGATGCCGGCGCCCACCGCATTGGCCGCCAGCGACTGCACCGCCGCCGACACCCAGGGATTGTTGCGGGCGTACCAGCCGGCCCGCCGTGCCGCCGTGGTAGCACCGGCCTGGATCGAGCCATTGAGCCCGTCCACCGTGCGGGCGCCGTCCCAACGCCGACCACCGCCAGCCGCGTCAAACGAGCGGCGGCGGTCGAGCCCAACGGCACGGAGAAGGGATTTCCACATGCCCCCGATTATCGGAGACGGCGGATTCCCTGGCTATTCAGAGAGTTTGGGAAAGATTGGTGGGGAGAAGCAGAAAGGAGGTGTGGTCGCAACTGTCAGCAGGATTTTCAAACGGAAATGGCGCAGAAAGACAGGAGTTGGAGCATCACGGTCGCTCTTGGCCCCATTGTATGAGGGCCTGCCGACAGGCGGATTTAAAGGGGCGGACCTGACCCACAATGAGCCATTTTAAATGGGTTCTGAAGAGGCGTCTTGTTGACGGCATCGTGATACGATAACCTTTAAATTATTAGTACTTTTTGCGCAAACAGCACCGTAGTTATGGCCTTCCGAAGCATTGGGGATGCTGCATGAGTTCACCTGACGCCCTGGGCAAGCTCGGCCACCTCAAAAGTGGCGCTGGTGCAGCGAAAGTTAAGTCTGTAGGTGCCATTGTCGGAAAGACGGTACTCCCGCCCTCTAATCTATCTGGGGTGGGCGCTGGAGCTGCCAAGGCTGCCCCTGCCAGCATCGCTCTCGGCAAGATCAGCATCCCCTACACCCACCTTACCGGGGTCGGCTCCGGAACTATCAACGTGACCTCAGCCGGGATCGCGAACGGGACCAAGCTGGTTTCATCCATATTTTCCGGAAAAGGGCTGAGCCTCGGCCTCGGCTTAGGTCTCGGCGCTTGGGGGCCTGCATTGCTTGTGGGAACCGTATGCGTTGCTGGGTATGGGGCCTATCGGATGTATGCCGCCAATCCAAAGGGCAAACCCCGCTCTCGGACCAAGAGTGGTCAAGAGACCGCCACACTAGTCTCCCAAGTCGCGTCAATGGCTGATGCTGTTTTCGCCGCAGGATACGGAGCATTTAGAAAGCTGGTATCCTCACCTGATGATGAAGCGGCCCTGGCTGCGGAGCTTGCCGCCGAAATTGCAGCCGCCGAGAAGCTAATCGCCGAGGCCAACGAAGCTGAGAAGCGTGCATTAGCGGCTGGCGCCAATGCCAAGCAGGCCATCAAGTTAGCAGCCGCCGCCAAGCGGAGGGCAAAAGCTGCTTTGGACCTTCAGCATTCAACAGAGTCCAAGCTGGCGGCTACTCGGGCGCGAAAGCGGAAGGAAGCTGCCGCCAAAGTGTAGCCCATTTTCATGAAGCATTATTTCCAGAAAAACGAAAACTCACAATCAGATCGCCCCCGCACTTAGTTGCGAGCGCCTCTTACTATTAGATCAAACCAGCATCCACAATAAATTTCTCTGGACAGATTTCGCCTCAGCTTGCGAGAATGAGGACGTATTATGATATATGCGCATACCAGCCTATATCTCTCCGAAGGGGCTCGGGGTATCGTCAGCAGAACGGTTTGTCGCTCTGCTTCATTATTTAGGGAGCTGTTAGCATGCTTGACCAAATGATCATGGCCAAGGTCGAGGGAACCACCCAGGCAGCTCTCCTGTCGTCGATGACCGGAAATTCCTACACGGTCGGTCAAGTTACGGCTGCTGGAAATGGAATGGGACACTGGTTGTTCCTGAACCCCGCAGGCGCTACCGCTGGAAAAGGGGCCGTCGCCCTCAAACTGGAAGGTGCCCGTCAGGTCGCACAGTTGTCGGGGATGGTGGGCAAGACCGTTACCATCGGAAAAGCCCCCCTCGTTGCAGATGGCGTGAGCAAATGGCTTGTGCTGTGCCCCAAAGCCGGTATCGCGGCAAAGGGCGCTGCCGTTGCTGCGGGCGCTGCCGGTGCTGGTGGTCTGACTGCTGCCGCCACCCAGGGCGGCGGGAACGGCATGATCATGATGAAGCTCGAGGGCGCAAGACAGGCCGGGCAGGTCCAGATGATGACCGGCAAGACTTTCATGGTGGCGAAGACCACTGCCGCCGGGAATGGAGCCGCCAATTGGCTCTTCCTTCAGCCCGTTGGTGAAACCGCTGCCACCATGAAGGATTTGGTTGTTCTCAAGGTTCAGCATGGAGCGGGGCAGATGCCTTGGCTGGTCGGCAAGACCTTCGCCATTGGCGAATCTCCGATGATGGCCGGTACGACGAGCAAGTTCCTGGTTCTCAATCCTGTGACTGGTGTCGCCGCCAAGGGCGCGGCCGGAACCGCAATCGCTGCCAAGGGTGCCATGCAGACTGTGGCATTGCAGACCGCCGGTAAAACTGCTGTAGCGGGTTCGGTTGCCAAGGGTGCCGCTGCTGGTGCCGCCACAAAGGGTGCCGCTGCTGTCGGCACTCTATGGACTGGTACCGGCATGAGCTTGGGCCTTGGCTTGGGACTCGGCGCGGCTGGTCCTGTCATCCTGGGTGGCGTCATCGCCGCAGCCGGTTACGGCATTTACCGCTACCGCAAGGCCCGGACCACCTCGGCAGCTTCCGAGGTTGATGATGCGATCTCGGACGCAGTGACGGCTTAGGCAAGACGATATGCTTGCCCCTTACGTGTTCACACTTCGTGCGGTGTAAGCTCGGCATGAACAGGAGGGCGTTGGTCTGTGACTAATGTCCCTAAAAAAGGCAGAAAGCGGGCAAGTTCCTGTTCCAATGCATCAGGTGAAATACCCTGCACTGCTGCGTGTGCAAGCATTGTCACGCCCCCATCGGAGCGTAAAGACAACGACGAAGAGCGTGGGGGCCGAGGCACATTCATTGAAGAATGCCTCGCCCTCATGCCCAAGGTTGAAGCTGGTCTGAGTGCATACCGATTATCAGCAATTGCCCATCCCGAAAGCCCCCCAAGTAGCATCATTCGTTTCATGGCCAATGGTGCATCTGCCCATACACTGACGGATTTGGCATGCTTTGCGACGGCGTTTGAAGCGGCCCTACTTTATGGGGAAACGGAGGGATGGACGGATAGTCTGACCGAGGTTTCCGAGAAGAGCTTCGCCATGCTGTCACTTCATTTGGAGGTGGCTAAAGCCGGGGCGGCCTGGAACTCCGATTGGGACATTGATTTAGTTGCAGACCTGATGATCGCCGCCAGCTCGCTGGACCAAATTGTGGATAAAGTGGCGGATAACTCACCACACCAATCGGGCATGAGCGTTGGCGAAGAAAGCTCCTCGGCCCATCTACCCCCCAGCCCACAGATGTCCCAGGTTCACTATCACAAGCAAGCCTCCACCCTTTGGGATGGTCGGGAAAGTCTATTTCTCAAGCTTTGGAGCGTTTTGTCACGAACAACGGCGACATGGCCGAGTGTGAAAACGAGTAAGCCTATCAGCACGGTCAAACGCCCTAAAAAAGCTAGGCACTCGCGCGGCGAAGACGATCCGATCCTGGAAGCTCTTCGCTAAATCAGAGAGTTGGGAGGATATTATGATCACAAGCACAGTGACTGGATCGAAAATCGCTGCCGCAAGTGCTCCAGGCTTGGGCAAAGCCGCCATCCTGATCTTGAGCGCCAGCATGGGTGTCGGTGTCTTGATCGGCTTGTCACTGGCGACCGCTGCGGGCGGTTTCTATGTCTGCCGCAAGTTGTCCGGTGCGGCTGAACCCATCACATAATGTTGCACTCATTCCACATCTAGGATGCAATGTCCCATGGATGAGGACGAATTGGCGTTGCTTGCATCAAAAATAGTGATTCCATGGTCTCGCCGGAACGGGATTTTCGACGATAAGCTCTTCGATTTGAACGAGGTCATTACGCAGTCGATGCGTAACATTCTCGACCCAAACCCAAAGAAAATCACTGCGGTTCGTAGCAGCACCCCCAGTGAAATCAGATGCCGGGAATCTCTACCCTCCCTCGTCCATCTGTTCTTTTGCGAATCCTGCGGAAAGATTTTCCGTAACATGGCATCAGAACTTCACCACAAGCGGTTCTGTTCCTCTAAAGATGAGCAGCACCATCAATTAGGATAAGCGGATTTTCATCGGGTCAGCAGCGCCGAGGCGTTTGGCCTCTACGTCAAAGGCTTGTTCCCAGACAACACGAAGTCGGGACTTTTGCTTCCCAGCCATCGGTCCGCTGTTCCAAACCTTGCCACTTGGCCCCAACAATGGACACTTGGGGTATGCGGCTTTCAAGGCTGCCTTCAGAGCGTTTGCTTGGGCCATAAGCCCCTCGTTCGCAGCCTTCTTCAACCCCAACTCACGCTGTGTGGCCTTAAGCTTCTCCTCAAGCTCATGGATGCGTTTTTCAAGCTGATGAACTTGCTTGACTGTCGGTGGCTTCTGCTTTGGTTCGGGGGAAGATGGGAGGACGGAGGCACCGAGAGCATGTGCGAAGTCCTCAACCCTATCTCGAGCAACCTGAAGTTCGTGTCCCACGAAGTCCAGGGTGTCATCAATCAGATTGCTCATGGAAACCTCCTGTCCCTTGCTCACTGCTTTGTGGCGGTCTGGTCGATCCGGGTTATGATTTCTACCCACCGCATCCAGTCATCGAGATTGTTTTCAAACTCGATCAAAAGGGCAACGGAGCGACTACCATCACGACGGATTTCCTGAAATTTCTTCACCCCCAGGACCACATCCATATTCGGGCAGATAATCTTGGTGACGGCCTTGACCTCGGCTCCATGAGTCTCGAATTTGACGCCGTGCATGGAAAGATTGATGGCAGCTGTTTCCCGCTTCTCACCATCCGCACTGATCCATTGAATTTCCATGGCTCCGGAAGGCACTGCAACACGCAATGAGAAGCGCCGCTCGACTTTAACAGCTTCGCTCTCCGCGATAAGTAGCTTCCGTCGCAATTTCTCCGCGTCATCAAGGGCACCTTTGACCTTGGCGTCAATATACTGGGAGGCAAGGTCCACCGGAACGGCTGGTTCAGCCTTAGCAGCCGCTCGTCGCCGGTAGACGATCAAAGCTCCAATAACACCGCCCAACAACACAAGAACAATCCCCCATATGGGTGACTGACTGTCTTGCGTATTCGCAGGAGCTGCGGGCTGGGGCGCAACCGGCTCAGCCACCCTTGTTTCAATGGTTGGGGATAGCGGTTTGGGGGCTGGTTGTTCCCTCGGCTGAACCTTCGCAGCGATCTCGGGAATTGTGGTCAAGGCTATAGCAGCTCGATGCTCGTGATCGTCCGGTAGGGCTTCCTTGACGATAGCACTGGAATGCTGCTGCAAGGCCGTCATGGCCTTCTGCAACTGCTCGACAGGGTTTTCCTGGGCGGCGACCCGCATGGGCAGATATTGGGCACCCGCTGCCTTGGCCCAAGTCTTCAGATAATAGGAGGTTCCGGACAAATCCCAGATGATCAGCCGATCACCGATCAGTTTGGCGATGCCCGGCATCTGGCCTTCGATCAGATCGATATTGCGGGCGTGGTAAAGAGCGCCGAGTTTTTCAAACCGCTTCCGCTTCGAGACCCCGGCATCCTTCATCTGCTGATACTGGCGGTTTAGATCGTCATAGCGGGGGTCCGCTTGAACCTCCTTGCTGAGATAACCCAGCTTGGCATCCCAAATTTCCGGCTCGCCATCGGATATGATCACGGCCAGTTTCGTCGAAGGCTTCGCATAATTCAGCAGATAGCGGAAGGGCATCTCCAAATCTGTCGCTTTGCCAACCGTTTCAATGCCATCGATGGCCCGGTTCACGGCATTGATGTCGGTGGCGGTATCACGGTCGATGGCGAGGTGACGGTACAGCGCTTCGTCAAACCCAACAATTTCGATCTTATACGGATTATCGAAGGTCTTCAGGAAGGTCAGCAACCAGGCCTTGGAGGCGAGTTTTGGATCATGCTTTCCAACCGATCCCGATTGATCGAATAGAATGATAATGTCCGGCTGCTCTTGGGCTGAAACTGGGCGAACCGGGCCAAGAAAAACACTGACAATCAGAGCGGTGGCTAGAATGATGCGAGCAAGCATGTCCACCTCCCGTCTATTCTAGGTTGGACAGAATGGTCGAACGCTTCTCAGCCAGGAAGTCCTTGATCTCGGTTTCGGCTATAAGCTTACGCTCAGAGGCGAAGGTCGAGAAATATTCGTGGATGCTATCGAATTCGGCTGTAACTTTTTCGATCAGCTGACGCCGCAAGTCAGTGACCTCAGTCTGATAGCTGCTCTCGAACCGCTCCTGAAGCCGCGACTTCTCGGACTCCGTCCACGCCATGATCTTGGACAGCGCCAGTTCCTTCTGCGCGGCGACGGACTCCTCCATTTCGGCTATTTTTTCCCGGCGGCGCTCGTCAATATCCCGATCCAGTTCGGCCATCTCAGCCTCAATCTCACGCTGCCGAGCCAAGAGAGTGGTGATGCTCTCATCGAGAGCGTCCTTGGTCCGGGTGAGGTCAGTGACATCAGAGGACAAGTCGTCCACATACGTTCTCTTGCGGTCGGCCTCCTCCTGAAGGTCGGAGATTAGCTCTACCAACTTCTGCTCAACCTCACGAAGCTCTCTCACACGGGTCTCAGCAGCACCCCTTGTCGTTATTGCAGCATTGATTTCTGCTTGCTCGGCCGCCAGCTTCTCGGCTTTACGGGCATCCACGCCCTGCTCAAATTCACGGATAGAGGCGAGAAGCGCATCTTCTCTTGCGGCAAGCGCATTCACCCGAAGCTGAAGCTCGGCCTTCTGCCGGGTCAGCTTCCCAGCGTCATCGATGCTCTGAAAGTTTATTGAACGGCTATCTTTGGGGACTGGTTTTGTCTTGTTGCGATCAGCCAGTTTGGACACGCCAACCATGACGGCCAAAAATCCACATGCTGACAGAGCGATAAGAAGTATCGGCATAATCCCCCCCCAAATGGGCAACGGCCATAATCGCTTAGACTAGCACATCCGGTATTACCGCCCATGCCAAAAGCCGATAGCCCCCAACAGGGTTGGTAAATGACGGTTTGTGGCACAACCCCCCGGTCGCTCAAGATATGAATCTCGCCTACCCCATCCACCGCGACCGGATCTGCGCCAGCGCCGGGCGGGCGGCGGGAGCTGTGCTCGGCATGACCGGCGCCCCCCGTGTCGGCAGCATCGCCATCGCCGCCGCCTCGTCGTTGAGCCGCAGCCCCATGGCCACCAGCCCATGCAGTGCGGCTGTGGCGTAGACGAAGGTGTCCAGCGCCTCGTTGCGCTCGCCGTCCCGCTTCGGCTGCCACGAGCGGATGGGGCGGCCCCGGTCGTAGCGGGTGACGACCCGCTCGGCGGTGAGCTGGCGGAAGTAGTCGGCATCCATCCGGCGGGGGAAATGGACGGCGCCGGGGCCGGGTTCGGTCAGGCGCAGGCGGGCGTAGAGGGCGTCCTTGACGGCATCGACGCCGACGATGAACAGCGGCACCTTGCCGCGCACACGGGTGGGGCGGCGCGGCCAGACCGGGATGCCGGCGCCGCCACGGCCCTTGATCGCCCAGATGCGCCGGGCCAGCCGGGTGCGGCAGAACTCGTATGCCGCCTTGGTGTGGTGGCCGCCGGTGTCGATGCAGGCGGCGCGGATGGGCAGGTCGGCGACAGATTTGGGATGGGCGAAGGTGGTTGCGAGATAGGAATCGAGATCGGCCCAGACGCGCGGGCCGGAGGGATCGCCCCACAGCACGCGATAGTCCACCACCCAGGTTTCCTCGTCGGCGCCCCAGGCGACCACTTGCACCTCCAGCCGGTCGCCCTGGACATCGACGCCAGCGGTCAGCACGGTGGCCGCCTCGGGCAAGCGGTCGCCCCAATCCTCGCGCCGGGCCATCAGCGGATCGGCGGGCACGGTATCGCCGGCCTGGTCTTCCCAGGATTCGCCCAGCTTGGTGTTGACCCAGACCTGCAAGCGGGGCGGATCGGATTTGACGCGGCCATGCTCGGTGGCGATCTCGGCCCAGGTCTCCCATGGGCTGTACAGCGCCGACAGGTGGAAGCCGGCGGTGCGGCCATCGCCCGCCGTCGTGGCCCGCCATTCGCCTGCCGCCAGCAGGGCGGGCTTGTCGTGCTCGTGGTGGATGCCACCGCAGGATTCGCAGATCAGGAACGCCTGATCGCGGCGGCCCTCGGGCCAGCGGATGCGCGCCCAGGTGATCGGGGCCATGTCGCCGCAATGCAGGCAGGGCACATGGAAGTAGCGCTGGTCCGAATCCAGGAATGCCGCCTCGATGCGGGAATGGCCCTTCAGGGTCGGCGTCGAGACCATGTAGATTCGGCGCCGGCCCCGGAAGGTGGCGGTGCGCTGGATGGCGAGATCGACGGGATCGCCTTCGCCATCCGCATCGCCGGGATAGCCGTCCACCTCGTCGAGGAAAAGGTAGCGCACCGGGGTGGAGCGCAGGCCAGCGGCGGAATTGGCCCCGGTCATCACCAGTTGGCCGCCGGGGAAGGATTTGCGGAACAGGCTGTTGCCGGCATCGCGCGACCGGGCGGGCGAGACCAGTTCGCGCAGGGCCGGGGTGGTCTCGATCAGCGGATCGATGCGCACGGTGGTGTTGCGGCGGACCATGTCCAGCGAGGGCTGCACCAGCATGGTGATGCCGGGCGCATTGTGGATGATGTAGCCCAGCCAGTTGAGGCCGGCCTCGGTGCCGCCGGTCTGGGCGCCCTTCATCAGCACCACCCGCTCGAAGGGGCTGGCGGTGGACAGGGCGTCCATCACCGCCTTGAGATAGGGCGTGCGATTGGTGCGCCAGCGGCCCGGCTCGGCCGAGGTCGGCGGCAGCACCCGGTTGCGGTCGGCCCACTCCGACACCGGAATCGGCGGCTCGGGCTTGATGCCCCGCCGCCACGCCCGATCCACCACGGCCAGGGCGGTTTCATTCGCCATCGCGCAGCGTCCACACCGGGGTGTCGGACAGATGTTCCAGATGCTCGCGCATGAAGCGGTCGAGCGCCGCGAAGGTCGTCTGGGGATCGGCGCTGGTCTCGGCCGCCAGCAGCGGCGCGGTGCGGCTGACCCAGGCCATGTGGGCATCGCGTTCGGCCTTGGCGCGGGAGAACACCGCCGCCGCCGCTTCCTTGGCGTCGATCACCTGGCCGCGTTCCTTGTCGTAGGCGAGGCGGGCGCGCTGGACCTGCACCACCATGTACATGCGCCGGGCTTCGGACAGCGACAGGGTGCCGGTGGTGGCCGGGGCCGGGGTGCCGCCCTTGTTGCGCCGGGCGGGATCGAGGTTGCTTTCCATCCAGGCCAGCCCCTCGGCAATGGCGATGGTGCCGTCGGGCTGGACCGGCAGGCCGTCGGCGACCAGCTGCGAGATGCGGCCCTTGGTGAGGCCGACGCGGGCGGCGAACTCGGTCTTGGTCTCGACGGTGTTTAGTTTAGTCATTGTGCGGCCCCAGGCTGGCAAGGTCGCGCGCTGAGGCTCCCCGCATAGGGAAAGGCCCAGGAGGAACCGTGCCTTCCGGGCTGGTGGAGGACGTTCCTTCGTTCGACCTCAAAGACAGTATAGCCTGGGCGGCGGACCAGTTCATTGGGAACGATTTGTAGAGATTGTGAGGGGATGCGTTGCTTGAGACGGGGTGGTGAAACGCCATCCTCCTGCCCTGATCCGGGAAGGGGGGTAGCGAAACGTGCCCCCCCTTCAGGTCGTGGGTGGAATGCGGGCCGTGTGTCGCACCAGTGTCGCATGAATGACGCACCTGTGACGGCTAACCCTTTGAAAGTGTTGCAATGACGCACCAAGCCCCTAACCATCGCGTATGCGTGCGCGTGTGCGCACATAGGAAAGTTCTGTTGGGGTAAGTGCGTCATTGCAACACTTTCAAGGGCTTACGGTTCATGGAGGCGTCATTGATGCGACATTGGTGCGTCACCAGCCGGTGTGTCCGGTGAGAACCATGCCGAAGAAGAACCGCCCCTGACCGGTGCGGCGGTACTCGACGCCGGTGGTGTTGGCGGTGATGCGCTGGACGAAGCCGTTGATGGAGGGCAGGGTGCGGTCGGAGAAGCCCTCGGCGATGGCCCATTCGCGGAAGCGCTCGAAAGCGTGGCGGGTGGCGACGCGTGCCTCGGGGTTGTACAGCGGGCGGACTTCAACCTGCTCGGACAGCCAGGCCAGGACGGGATCGGCGCCGAACAGCCAATCGTTCATGGCGGTGCGGCTGGATTGCGGCAGGGTGAATCCCTTGTTGCGGATCAGGCGGGCAGCACCAGCGACGGCCCAGGCCAGCAGCAGATCGGGTTCTTCCTCGCCGATGCGCCGCCCGATGGCTTCGATGCGCTCCTCGGTCGGAATGACGCGGTTGAAGGACACGACCTGAAGGCGGCGTTGAACACCGCGATCCATGCCGCCTTGGAACACCGGCAGGGTGTTGGTGGCGAACAGGTGCTGGGCGACCGGGCGAAATTCGATGCGGGACTTGTATACATCGCGGCCCTGCACCGGCTCGCCGGTGACGATGGCCTTGAAGGTGTCGGAGGCGATGGCGGTGGACGAGGATAGCTCGTCGGCGGCATTGAGCAGCTTGCCGACCAGCCCGACGATGTGGCGTTCGTCGCCCATGCGACCGGCGGTGACCGAGGAAATGGCGTTGGCGGGCAGCAGGCTGCGGATGAGGTCGAGGATCTGGCTTTTGCCGTTCTCGGCGGTTTCGCCCTTCAGGATGATGGCGCGGGGCTGGCGCAGCTTGGTAGCGTAGCCCAGGGCGGCGGAGCCTGCCACCTCGGCCAGCAGATCGACCTTCTGGGCGGCATCATCGTCGCCTTTGAACACTCCGTCCAGCAGGCGGGCCAGCAGCGATCCTGCGGTGGGGTGGGCTTCGGCGCCGGGCAGCCATTGGCCGGGCAGGGTGTGGCGGCTGCGGTGGTCCTGATGGTGTGGCTCCAGAACCGGCAGGCCCTCGCCCATGAAGCGGATGAAGCCGGAGGCACAGTTGATTCCGATTGGGGCGCGGGCGAAGAAATCCTCTTCCGCCATCATGGCCGCCATTTCATGGAGAACGGAATCGACGCGGAACTTGGATAGCTTGACGTTGGACGGTTCACCAGCCGGGGTCATGAATTCGGCACCGTCATAGACATGGACGACGCGGCGCAGTTCCGGTTCGGGGATCGGGTGCCAGCAGGTGCGCTCGTAGCGCCAGAAGGCTCCCTCGGTGTGGATGATGTCGCCGAAGGCCCTCTCCAGGTCGCCGCGAACGCGCCGGGCGATCTCGATGTCGGAACCGATGTTGACGACGACGATGCGGTTGGTGTGGGCGTTGGGCTGATTGAGGGTGGCCAGGCGGTCGAGGGGATCAGTGAGCATGGTGAGCCTCCCGACGGTCGATTTCCTTGCGGGCGATGCTGCGCACGGTGGCCGACACCTCGTCATCGTCCAGGGGCGGGTTACAATGGGCGCGGTTCCAGCACAGCATCAGGTCGAGGACGGCGAACGGATCGACGCGATTGCGCAGCAGGTGGCCGGTCAGGCTGGCCAGGGCGGTGTTGCGGGTGCCCTCGGCATGGGTGGCGCCGACATGGCCCCGCCAGTCGGTACGCTCCTGGGGCGCGTCCTTGGCTGCCGGCTTGCGGCGGGACAGGCGTTGCATCAGCCACTCGGGCGGCGGTGCCAGCAGCACGTCGTTGGGGTGGTGATCGACCGAGATGGCGTAGGCGCGTCGAGAGATGTGGCGGGACGGCGGAGCGACAATGTATCCGCCATCGCCGCGCACGTCCAGGCCGGGGCCGAGCAGCCCGGCGCTGTTGGCCACCGTGCCGCCGGGGTGGCGGAACAGGATATGTTCGCCACCGCCGCCGGTCAGGAAGCGCCACGTCGGCGGCAGGGGGCCGTGTTCGGCCTCCAGGCCCGCCAGGGTGGTATCGCCATCGTGGCGGGGATCGACATCCAAAGCGATGATGCCGCTGATGGTTCCGGTGGCGATGCCGATGTTGAGCGATCTGCCATCGAACCACCGCTGGACTGTCTCCGGGTCGCGGCTGGAATCCTTGAGGCCGTTCTTCGCCAACTGCCCGAAGGGATGTTTGGCGGGCTGGCGGCAGGTCGCCTTGCCGCAGGAACATTGCAGGCTGCCCTCCCGCTCGAACGGGAAATGCAGCGGCAGGACGGCGAGGCCCAGCGACAGGTACAGGTGGGCGTGGTGGAGGGTGTTTCCCATGCTCAACCCTCCACGGCCCAAACGATGAAGGCATCCTGTTTTTGGCTTACGGGATTGTCGCTGCGAATGCGGAAGCGGACGTCGGTGAAATAGACCAGGGGGCGCAAGCCACGCGGGTCCAGATGGTCTCCAACCTGCTGGTGCAACAGATTGTCCAGCACGGTGCGCAGGCGCTCCAGGCTGGCCAGCGCCGCCACGGCCTCGCGGTGGGCAGAGCTGTCGTCGGGGGCATAGCGGGTGACGATCAGGATTTGCTCCTGGGCGTCCTTGATGCTGTTGCCGATGTCGACGTGGTCATCGGCGGCGATCAGAATATCCCACGGCAGCATCACACCACCTCCTGATTGATGATCCACTGGCGCAGGGTGGATTTGCGGGCCGCGACCTGAAACCCCAGGCGGAACGAAGGCAGGCGGCATTTGGCGCGGCCCATCAGGTAGTAGACGCGGCGGGTGAAGCGATCCTCGTCCGAGCCGAAGATGTGGCGGGCGATCTGGGCCGCGCCGATCAGCAGATCGTCGGCCAGGGCGTCGGGGGCGGGGGCGCTCATTATTTGCGGCCTCCGGCGCGGGGCGCGGACGCCTTGCGCTCGACTTGGCGCTCACGCTCCAGCAGCCAGGTGCGGATGCTGTCAATACGGTACATGACGCGCTGGCCGACGACCGTGTAGGGCGGGGACTGGCGAAGTTGGCGGTCGCGCTGGGCGGTGCGCACCGAGATGCCGCGCTGGCGGCAGTATTCGTCCTCGTCAATGTAGCCGAGGAAGATGTTGGTTTCCGCCGGGGTGGGGGAGGTCTCCGTCATGGTCGATTCCTTTCATGCCAAGCGGCGCAACGCCGCGTCGGCAATCCAGATATCGCCAATCAATCCCATGAATTAGAGGCATTAAAATGCCCATGAAATCATAATTTAATGGGGTTTTTAATGGGGTGTTTAATGGCCCCGCCGGGGTGGTCAGTGTTTCGTGGGGGTACTCTTCAGTTCGCGGTGAAGCTGGCGCAGGCTGTTCTCCAGCGAGACCGGTTTTATCTGGTGTGCGGTGGGGTGATTGCTCCGCAGCCACTCGGAAAGATACCTGCATTCCCTGGCAAGGCTGGGTTCCATGCAGCCTGCGCCAGCCCGGCGGCGCAGTTCCGGCATGATCAGGGTCTCGACCGAGGACGGGCGTCCCTGGGTGCCGCTGTACAGAACCACTGGAGGCTGGGGGATGGATTCCCCTTCGACAGGTTGGGCGTCATTGGCGACCTCTGGCGCGGCTGGGCAAGGCGCGGCCTTCGGGTGCCGTGCCGCGCGGATCTGTTCCATGATCGGATGGTCAAGGGGGATGTCTTCTGCCCGCAGGCAACGGATGGCCCGGAAGGTCATGCCCTCGCCTGTCACGATCTCACCCTCAATATCAAGAGTCAGGAAGGGCCAGTACCGGGGAGGGACCACTTCCTCTGGAGCGTCAGGGTGGCGGAGCCCAAAGGCAAACCACAAGCCCGCTTCCGCGTCCTTGATCATGGCCCGGTGAAGCTTGTTCATGGCCGTGGACAGCAGCTGGTCATGCCCTTCCATGACCGTTTGGTAAAGCTTGTGATCCTCGGCGGTGTTGTTCGCGTTTCTATGGTATAGCGCCGTTTCCTTGTCGCGGCTGTTCTGCCAGTGCTCCAATACTTCGGCCATGGTTCGCCCATCCGACATGACAGTGGTGGCGATCATGTGGTTGACGATGTCCTGTAGGGTTCGCCACTGAAGGGGAGGGACACGGCTGGCCATGCAGTTTCTCTATTCGTTCCATCTGCGGCGAGTTTGCTATTTCTTGCCCGCCATGTCGATGGTTTTGCCGACATGGTCGGCGGCGGCCCGCAGCGGCTCGTCGTAGAGGTGGGCGTAGCGCTGGGTGGTCTGCACCTGGGTGTGGCCCAGCATGGCGCCGATGATCGGCAGCGACGCACCACCGCTGACCAGCAGCGAGGCGAAGGAATGGCGCAGGTCATGGATGCGGGCGCCGGTGATGTCGGCCGCCTTGCACACAGCCGCCCAGGACCGTTTGACGTCGGTCAGCGGCTGGTCGCCGCCCTTGCCGGGGAAGACGTATGGCCCTTCGGCGGTTTCCCTGATCCGCTTCAGCAGCGTCAGGGCATTGGCCGAGACCGGCACCCGGTGTTCCTTCCGCTGCTTGGTGTGGGCGCTGGGCTTGGTCCACACCCCGGCATCCAGGTCGAACATCTCCCAGGTGGCCCCCAGCACCTCGCTCTTGCGGGCGCCGGTCAGCATCAGCATGCGGATGGCATCGGCCGACACCGGCTCGTGGTGGGCCGTCAGCGCCGCCGAGAGCCGGGACAGTTCCTCGGGCGACAGGTAGCGCTGGCGCTTCTCTTCCGGGTTGCGCAACTGGCCCGAGGCGGGATTCTTCTCGATCCATTCCCAGCGGATCGCCAGATTGAAGGCGCGGCGCACAACCTCGATGACGCGGTTGGCCCGTACCGGCGTGCCGCGACTCACTGTGATGTCGCGGTGCAGGGCCTCGATATCGGTGTGGGTGACGTCGCCCACCTTGTGCTTGCCGAGGGTAGGCAGGACCAGTTTTTCCCACATCATGGTTTCGTCGGCCTGGGAGCGGGCGGCCTTGCGCGGCAGGTGGTCGCGCTTGTAGCGGTCCCACAGGTCGCGCATGGTGGGGGCGGCGCGGTCGGCATGGCGCTCGCCCATGGGGTCGTTGCCCAGGTCCACTTCCCGCTTCAGGTTGCCGGCCTCGGTGCGGGCGGCGGCCACCGACCAGTCGGGATAGCTGCCGATGGTGATGCGTCGCTGGCGACCGCCGATGCGGTAATCCAGGATGAAGGACTTGGCCCCGCGATTGGTGACGCGCAGGCCAAATCCTTTCACGTCGGCGTCCCAGAAGAAGACCTGGGGCCGGTCGCCCGCGCTGACCCGTTTGGCGATGGCGTCGGTGATGCGTTCTGACATGGCGCTATTCCTGTCAACACTGTGTCAACACACCGTATGGTGCCGTTTGACGTGACATTGCGTCGATTTACAGAGGACATCAACAGAAAAGCCCGGAAATACAGGGGCTACAGGGCGATCCCGAAAAATATGTCAACGGATCAAGGCGCTAGATATGGGGCGTCTCATGGCTCATAACCTGAAGGCCGCAGGTTCAAATCCTGCCCCCGCAACCAAATCTATCAAGGCCTTAGCCGTGTCCCGGCTAAGGGCTTTTTGATTCCGGGAAGCACAGGGGAAGCAGAGAAGCGCAAGCTTGGGCAAAGTGGGGCGTCCGTTGAGGGCCGCGTGATAGACCGTTGGTATCCGTCCGGTGACGGCCGCCTTGCCGTTGGTGCTGTGATGCTGCCAGCCTTGGCACCACGTCGTTTGCACCGTGATGTGCCCCCGGAAAACTGGATCGTTTTGAGTTAGAGTTTTCGGATCGGATTTCCCGGCTGGGGAAGGAAGATCGAGATGAAGGCATCGAAGTTCACGGACTCGCAAAAGGCGTTCATCCTGAAGCAAGGCGCGGATGGCATTCCGGTTGCGGAAATCTGCCGCAAGGCCGGGATCAGCCAAGCGACGGACTTCAACTGGAAGCGCAAATACGACGGACTGTTGCCGACCGAGATGCGGCGACTGCGTCAGTTGGAGGAGGAGAACTCCCAGTTGAAGCGCATCGTCGCCGATCTGACGCTCGACAAGGAAATGCTGCAGGACGTCATCCGCCGAAAAATGTGAAGCCTGTTCTCAAGCGCAAGCTGGTTGACGGGCTTTGCAGGGAATGGGCCGTGTCGATCCGGCGGGCCTGCCGGATCCTTCAGGTGGACACTTCGACCTATCACTACAAACCGCGTCGACAAGAACAGGCTGGCCTTCGGCAACGGATCAAGGAGATCGCGGAGACGCGGGTGCGCTACGGCTATCGCCGGGTGCATGTATTGTTGCGCCGTGAAGGCTGGTCATTGGGGCAGAACCGGACCTACCGGATTTACCGGGAAATGGGCCTACAGCTACGCAACAAAGCCCCGAAGCGTCGCGTCAAGGCCAAGC
>NZ_CACVCE010000040.1:0-18962 GCF_902729445.1 Magnetospirillum sp. LM-5
CCGCAGGTTCAAATCCTGCCCCCGCAACCAATCAAAAAGCCCGTAACTGGAAACAGTTGCGGGCTTTTGTCGTTGCTGCCGCCGGATGTGCAGCGGACGCCGGGTAAGCACGGGGTAAGCGGCGTACCGCAAGCTCGCGCCGGCTGGCGCAAGGAAAGTCCGGTTGCGACCCTGACCTGCGACCACTTCCAGCGCCTGCTGGCCGACCAGGGCATCCAATGCTCCATGAGCCGATCCGGCAACGTCTGGGACAACGCCGCCATGGAGAGCTTCTTCTCGTCGCTGAAGACGGAACGGACCGCCAGAACCGTGTATCGCACCCGTGACCTGTTCCCCGCAAATGTACCTACTTTGAGGTAGAGTCCGTCCCAGCAGGGAGACGGACTTATGAAGCGCAGCAGGTTCACGGAAGAACAGATCATCGGCATGCTGAAGGAGCAGGAGGCCGGTGCGAAGACAGCGGATGTTTGCCGCAAGCACGGGGTTTCCGAGGCAACCTTCTATAAGTGGAAAGCCAAATACGGCGGCATGGACGTGTCGGAGGCCCGGCGTCTGAAGGCGCTTGAGGACGAGAACGCCCGTCTGAAGAGACTGTTGGCCGAAGCCATGCTCGACAACGCTGTTTTGAAAGAGATTTCATCAAAAAAATGGTGACGCCCGCCGCCAGGCGGATCGTCGTCGCCCATGTCCGGGAATTGTTCGGACTGAGCGAGCGTCGGGCGTGTTTGATCGTCGGGATCTCCCGGCGTGTGATGCGGTATCGGTCGTGCCGTCCAGACGATGCGCCGATCCGGGCGCGGTTGCGCGAATTGGCGGCGGAGCGTCGCCGGTTCGGCTTTCGACGCCTGGGCATCCTGCTGTCCAGGGAGGGCGTGGTGATGAACCGAAAGAAGCTGTTGCGGCTGTACCGCGAGGAGAAATTGGCGGTGCGTCCAAGGCGTGGCCGCAAGCTGGCCTTGGGCAGCCGGGCACCGATGGCGATTCCACAGGGACCGAATCAGCGCTGGTCTCTGGACTTCCTGTCCGACGCCTTCACCGATGGCCGCCGGTTCCGCATCTTTGCCGTGGTGGATGATTTTACCCGCGAGTGCTTGGCGCTGGTCGCCGACACTTCGCTGTCCGGTGTCCGTGTCGCCCGGGAGTTGGATGGTCTGATCGCCCGGCGCGGCAGGCCGCTAATGATCGTCAGCGACAACGGCACCGAATTCACCAGCATGGCCATGCTGCGCTGGAGCCAGGATCATCGGGTGGAATGGCACTACATCGCGCCGGGCAAGCCCATGCAAAACGGCTTCGTCGAGAGCTTCAACGGAAAGCTCCGCGATGAATGCCTCAACGAGACGCTGTTCAGCTCGGTAAGCCATGCCCGGGCCGTCCTGGCGGACTGGAAAGACGACTACAACCATGTGCGGCCCCACACCGCCCTGGGCGGCATCGCCCCAGCGCAGGCCGCCGCACGAGCGCAAACGCAATGTGGGCCGGGGCATGCCCCGGCCCACATTGCCATCACCGCCCATTTCGGGCATCACAGGGAGACAGGACTCAACCTCTGAACGGGATCAAGCCGGGGAACAGGTCACAAGCTACTCCATACGAAAGCGAGATATAACACTTTGACGCTCGTCAAACCATAGCGACCGATCAGGTGATTCTATCCGGTGTTCTGTTGATCACTTCCCTTTGGGCGCCGCGACAAAGAATGTCGGGTCCAGCAAGGTGACCATGGAAACGGTTATGGTATCGCGGTACGAGTGCGAGCGGCTCAGTTGCACATGCTCGACGCCATCGCGGGCCGTGAAAATCCGGGTGACGCGAAGTGGTGTTGGGTATTTGGTGCCCGCTCTGAAAAAAATCTGATCGAGAACAATGTCGGCGGGCTCAAGCGGCATGGTCACCTCCCGAGCCACTTTCGGCAGCGGGGGCGTAACCCGGCTGCGCTGGCGGAACCGGACGGGCGAGAACGTCATGAAAGCGCATCGCCTCGGCGGCAAGGCGGACCAGCGCGGCAGATACCGGGGCAAGCGTGGCGGCACCGGCATCGGTGCCATCGGCATTGTCTCGCGTCATGTCCTGCAAGCTCCGTCGATAGCAGGCATGGGCCCTATCGGCCGCATGTGTCCCCACGATCTAAGCCCAGCCGAGCGGCAGGGGACAAGCTATGGAAACCCATAGCCTTCGCAAATCGGATCAGGAATCTAGCAGGCCCAGAAGAACCGCCGTGGCGATCGCCTGTTCGCGGGTGGCCGCCCCCAACTTCCGCCGGGCATTGGCAAGATGCAACTCGACCGTAGGTACGCTGACGTTCAGGCGGTGGGCGATCATGTCGTTGCGAAGCCCTTGGGACAGCAGCAAAAGGCTTTCCCGTTCGCGTGGGCTCAGGTCCTTTGGCGCCGATTGATGCGGCGCGCTTGCGGCCTGGCCGTCAAGAATGAGTTTGATGGCGTCGGCTATTTCATCCGCTGGTTGGGTTTTGGCCACGAAACCGGCGACCCCCGAAGATTTGACGCGCCCGATCAGGTCGGAGTTCTCGACGCCGGAAACGACGATGACCCGGGCGCCCTGTGCCTTGCCGATCAGGGACACCAAGCCGGAAAGATTGCCGCCGCCCGGCATCAAAAGATCGGTCAAGATCACATCGTAGCGCACCTGGGCGACCAGCCGGCACATCTGGTCGTAGTCGCAAGCCTCTTCGATCTCGGCTTCGGAACCATATAACGACGACAAAATCGCTTTTAGCGCCTGGCGGTACAAAGGATGGTCATCGGCGATCAGGAAGCGCACGCGAATCTCGTATTCAAGAGTGACGACACAAGGGGTGATCTTATTTATACGATGAACATAAAGCGGTTATGGTGAACATCATAAGATATCTTGGGCTACTTTGATCAGTCGTGACAAGTCTCGTTTCTGTACGAAAACGGTGCAGCCCGCCGACAGGGCCTCGGCTTCCTCTTGGGCGGACTCGCTCCCACTCAGCGCGATAATCGGAAGCGCACATGTTTCGCTTCCCGCACGCAGGGCGCGCGCCACTTCAATTCCGCTCATCCCCGGCATTTTCATGTCCAGCACCAGGATATCCGGACGCTGGCGGGCAATTTCGGCCAGTCCGGCCTCGCCGCTGGCGGCTGCGCGCACGACATGCCCCTCGTCCTCGAGGACGGAGACGATTAATTGGATCATCAGTCGATCATCATCGACAACCACGATATCGCTCATGGGGGTTCCTGCTACAGAAGGGTTGCGGCGGCGGCCAGCGCCGGAGCAAGCCGGGCCTCAAGGCCGCTCGAAAGGGGGGCGAGCTCAGCCGCGCTCTGGCCATCGCGCAAGGCATGCTCGAAGACACGGGCGGCGTCGGCCAATTCCTCAGCTCCCAGCGCCCATGCCACGCTTTTCATGGAGTGGGCCAGCCGTTCGGCCTCGTCAAGGCGCCCCTCGACGATCATTTGCCGCAGGCCGGCGATGGCGTCGGCATATTCCGCGTGAAAGCCGATGATCATGGTGCGAAGCAATTTAGCCTTCCCGTTGGTCCGGGCCAGCGCCGCTTGCATATCGAACGGCGGCAGGTGCGTGGGCAGATCATCGATGGACTTCGGAGGCGTCACAACCCGGGCTGAGTTCACCTTGACCCAACGTCCCAGCGTTGCCGACAGTTTTGCCGGGTCGATCGGCTTGGTGAGGTGGTCATTCATGCCAGCTTCCAGGCTTTTCTCGCGATCTCCGCTCATAGCGTGGGCGGTCATGGCGATGATCGGCAGGTCCTTCAGGCGTTCATCGGCACGGATCAGGCGGGTTGCGGTCAGGCCGTCCATCTCGGGCATCTGGATGTCCATCAGCACCAGATCGAACGGTTCGGCCAGGGCGCGTTCAACCCCTTCCTTGCCATTGACGGCGACTTCGACGGTAAAGCCCATGTCGTTCAACAATTCGACGGCCAAAATGCGGTTGAGCGCGTTGTCCTCGACCAGCAGAACCTTGCCCTCGCACTGGGGCAAGCCGGGGCGCGAAGCACCGGGCTCCTTCCTTGGCTCGCCATCGCCATTCAGGATTTCGGCGATGGTGTCCATCAACATCTGCTCGGACACCGGCTTGACCAGGAAACCATCCAGACAGCGCCGTTCGGTCTCGCCCAGGACCAACTCGCGCCCGAAGGCCGTCACCATCAGGACCGCCGGCACATGGGATAGGTTCTGGGCTTCCTTGATGAGACGCGATGCTTCGATGCCGTCCATTCCGGGCATCCGCCAATCCATCAAGACCAGATCGAACGGCTCGGCACCCTGGGCCAGGACAGTCAAGGCCTCATTGCCCGAGGTGGCTGTGGTGACCGCCATGCCATTGGACTCCAGCATGGCCGCCAAAGCTTCTCTGGCGCTCTCGCTGTCATCGACCACCAGGACCCGCTTGCCGGCCATCCCGTCGCGCAGGGGATGGATTAACGGGGCGTCGTCGGCGATGCCCAGGGGGACGGTGAAACTGAACGTGCTGCCATGGCCGGGGGTGCTTTCCACCCCGATACGCCCGCCCATCAGTTCGACCAGTTGGCGACTGATGGCCAGTCCCAGGCCGGTGCCGCCATATTTGCGGGTGATGGAGGAATCGGCTTGCGAAAAGGGCTGGAACAGGTCCGCCATCTGATCCGTCGTCATGCCAATGCCGGTATCCTTGACGTCGAACCGCACTGTCGCATGCCGGTCGTCCATCTGTTCCGGTGCCACCGAAACGACGATCTCGCCGGCCTCGGTGAATTTCACGGCGTTGGTGAGAAGATTGGTAAGCACTTGGCCCAATCGCAATTGGTCGCCGATCAGATAGTGCGGTGTGGTAGGGGCAACCGCAAAGATCACCTCGATATCGCGCTGCTCCAGTTTGGCGGCGACGATGTCGCCCAGATTGCGCAATGTCTCGTCCAGCGAGAACGGGGCGTGTTCCAGTTCCAGCTTGCCGGCCTCGATCTTCGAGACGTCCAAGATGTCGTTGATGATGCCCAGCAGCGAATGCGCGGCGATGCCGATCTTGTCGAGGTAGCTTCGCTGCTTGGGCGTCAAATCCGTCCGCGCCACCAGATAGGTCATGCCGATGATGGCGTTCATCGGGGTTCGGATTTCATGGCTCATGTTGGCCAGAAATTCCGATTTAGACTGATTGGCTGCCTCGGCTGCCGTGGTGGCCTCTGTCAGGCGATGATACGCGTCTCGCAATTCTTGATCGTCGCGCTGCTTCAAAAGCAGGGGAAAGCCGCCGCACCCCACGAGCATCAGCAGAAACGCGGCGCCGTAGGCCAGGCTTTGGTAGATGTTTGCCGCCATCAGACTGAATTGCGCAGGGTTCTGCGTCGCAGCAGCGGCCCGGGCCAGCAAGATCACCGTGATCAGGCCGTACATGCCGCCAACCAGCCGATGCAGGCGCGAGGTTTGGGGACTGCGCAAGGTGGCCACGGTCAAGGTGGCAAGAATCACCGCTAAAGCCAGCGAGCCACTGATGACCCGATACCCCGCGGATGGCGTAAAGATGAACAAGTAGGCGCCGCCACAGACTGCGGCTGTGACCATGATGGCCAGCATGCGGCGCGACACCAATTCTGGGCCGATGACCGCCCGTCCCTGAAGGATGAAGCCGAAGAACATCAGGGGGTTGGCGACGTGGGACGACAGCCACAACGGGATATGGTCGCGAAAGAAGAATAGAAGCCAGCAAGTGATCTGCAGCATGGTGCCGATCAGAAAGTGAACGTGCCGTTCTTCCCTTTTTTTGCCCGGGCTATAGGCAAGCTGGATGAACACTGTCACGACATTGCCAACAATCAACAGCAGCAGGGTCGTTCTGATGTCCAGGAAAATGGGCGACATGTCCTTCACGGCCTGAAACTGGTGGCGGAATCATCCTGGAAAATGGGAACAAGCGACTGTGCCAGATCCTCGATCAGGGATGATATCTTGGAAGGTGCCGCCGCTTCCGCGGCCAATTCCAGACGCCTGGCGCATTCGGCCGCGGACTGATAGCCCAGCAGGAACGAGGTCGATTTCAAGCTGTGAGCCAACCGACCGATCTCGTTGCGGCCCATGGGCGTCCGATCCGCCGCCCTGATCGCCGCAAGCTTATCACGGGCATCATCGCGATACTGGAGCAGAAAATCACTGGGCAGCGCAGGAATGGGCAATTGGGAATCTCTGGTCATGTGTGGGCATTCCATGGAGTGACAACGCTAACCTACACTGTCGAGCCGATCAATGTTCCGGCTGCGGACCCGCCGTTTCCGCGCGAACCTGGGGCTCACCCAGCAAGGTGGCGGCCGAGGCCAGGGCAGGAGCCAGCTCTCGTTCAAGCCCGGATAGCAGGATTTCCAAATCCGCGTAGAACCCCTCGCGAAGGGACTGTTCCAAAGCGATAGCGCTTCCAGCAAGATTTTCGGCGCCCAATGTCCAGGCGATGCTTTTCATCGAGTGAACTAATCGCTCCGCCTCGCCAGTCCGGCCCTCGGCGATCAGCCGGCGCAGTTGGTCTATGGCGCCGGCATATTCCTCATGGAAGCCGACGATCATGGTCCGCAACAATTTCGCCTTGCCATTGGTTCTCGCCAACGCCGCCTTCATGTCGAATGGCAGCAACTGGGCCGGTAGCCCATCGGCAATAGGCTCAATCTTGCTTGCACCCGGGTTCGCCACCTTCACCCAGCGGCCCAGCATCGAAGTCAGTTTCGCTGGATCGATGGGTTTCGACAGGTGGTCATTCATGCCCGCCTCAAGGCTTTTCTCGCGGTCTCCGCTCATGGCGTGGGCGGTCATGGCGATGATCGGCAGGTCCTTCAGGCGTTCATCGGCACGGATCAGGCGGGTTGCGGTCAGGCCGTCCATCTCGGGCATCTGGATGTCCATCAGCACCAGATCGAACGGTTCGGCCAAAGCGCGTTCAACCCCTTCCTTGCCATTGACGGCGACATCGACGGTGAAGCCCATGTCGCTCAACAATTCCACGGCAAGCATCCGGTTCAGGGCATTGTCTTCGACCAGCAGAACTCGCCCCTCGGCCTGCGGTAAAGCGGTATGGACGCGATCGGGGCCTTTATCGGTCGAGCTGGCATCACCCAAGATTTCGGCGACGGTATCCAGCAGGACCTGCTCGGCGACCGGCTTCACAAGGAAGCCGTCCAGGTGGTGCTGCTCGGTCTTGCTCAGGGCCAACTCGCGGCCAAAGGCCGTCACCATCAAGATGGCGGGAGTCCGCGCGAGTTTCTGATCGTCCTTGATGTGCCGGGACACCTCGATGCCGTCCATTCCCGGCATCCGCCAATCCATCAAGACCAGATCGAACGGCTCGGATGCCTGGGCCAGGATGGACAGAGCCTCCTTGCCCGAACCGGCGGTGGTGACCGACAGGCCATTGACGTCCAGCATGGCCGCCAGCGCTTCGCGTGCCGTTTCGCTGTCATCGACCACCAGGACCCGCTTGCCGGCCAATCCGTCGCGCAAGGGGGGGAACAGCTGGGCATCATCGGCGATCCCCAGACGGACGGTGAAGCTGAAGGTGCTGCCCTGGCCTGGCGTGCTTTCCACCCAGATACGCCCCCCCATCATTTCGACCAGTTGGCGGCTGATGGCCAGTCCCAGGCCGGTACCGCCATATTTGCGGGTGATGGAGGAATCTGCCTGTGCGAACTGTTGGAACAGGCCAGACACCTGATCCGGTGTCATGCCGATTCCCGTATCCTTGACGTCAAAACGCACGGTGACAGCCTGGTCGTCAGCGTCTTCGGGCGTCACCGAAACGACGATCTCGCCAGCTTCCGTGAACTTCACTGCATTGGCCAAGAGATTGGTAAGCACTTGGCCCAGCCGCAATTGGTCTCCGACCAAGGCGTGTGGCATCGAGGGCGACACCGAAAACACCACCTCGATATCTCGCTGATCCAGCTTGCTGGCAACCAGGTCGGAAAGATTGCGCAGGGTTTCGTCCAGCGAAAAGGCGGCGTTTTCCAGTTCCAGCTTACCGGCCTCGATCTTCGAGACGTCCAGAATGTCGTTGATGATGCCCAGAAGCGAATGCGCGGCGGTGCCGATCTTGTCGAGATATCCGTGCTGTTTCGGGTTCAGTTCCGTTCGCGCCGCCAGATAGGTCATGCCGATGATGGCGTTCATCGGGGTGCGGATTTCATGGCTCATGTTGGCCAGAAAGTCCGATTTCGACCGATTGGCCGCTTCGGCCGCCTTGGTGGCCTCGCTCAAACTGCGATAGGCGTCGCGCAGTTCCTGATCGTCGCGTTCTTTCAACAGCAGCGGAAAACCGCCGCAGCCCAGCAGCATCAGCAGGAAGATCGCGCCATAGGTCAAACTTTGCACCACAGTGCCCGACAACAGGCTGATTTCTCCGGGATTGGTCAGCGCAACCACGGTACGCACCACGAGAATCAGGGTGATCGCACCGTACATCGCCCCCAGCAGCCGGCGTAATCGGGACCGGCCGGCACTGCCAAGCATCGCCACCGTCAAGGTTCCGAATACCACCGCCATGACGGCCGACGCCGGTACGATCCGCTGGCTCGAGGTCTGGGTGAAAACCGAGATATAGACGCTGCCGCACAGGGCGGCCGCCACCATGACAGTCAGCAAGCGCCCAGATATAGCCTCGGGGCCGATGACGGCCCGCCCTTGAATGATAAATCCAGCGAACATCAATCCATTCGCGATATCGGATGTCACCCAAAAGGGTAAGATTCCCCGCAAATAAAAGAGCGTGTAGCAGACGACCTGCATCGTCGTCCCGATGAGGAAATGAATATGCCGGCTCTCCCGCCTTCCAGCGTGGCTGTACGAGAGCAATATGAAAACAGCGACAATGTTGCCGATGATCAGCAGCAACAATGTTGTCCTGATGTCGAGAAGGGTATCGGGCATTTCGATCATATTCCGATAAGAGGCATCGACTGTCAGCCAGGGCATTCAGCGTGCGACAAGGTAATCCATATATGTTTCATGATCTGACCAGGCTGGAACAACAGGATGCGCCTGGGCGCCATTGTTCTTGTGATAGATCACGCAAGTGATGGCCCAATGATCCGGGGCCATCATCATGAGACAACGGACGGATTCGGAAGAAAACCCAGCCACACGAACCTGGCGAATGGCGTAACCATTGGTCAGACAACTCAGCATCAGGTCCACCGCATTGGCGCTGCCGATGACGTCTGATATCCATTCCTTATCGGCCAGGGCGTCCATACCGGCCGAGCAAACCACCCCTTGGGTGTTGCAGGCCAAGATCTTCCCATCGGGATTGATGCGAAATTCCGTGCGTGCTTCTGCTGAATAGGCATGAAAGCTCATCTGGAATGTTCCGTTTCATAGCGTTCAGGGGGACACGGTGCCGAACGGCCACCCTATGGAAATCCATAGGGTGTGGTCAGCTGGCTGCTGTGGTCTGAAGGGTCGGGTCCGCCAGGCCCGCAATCTCGACCCGGTTGCGGCCATTGGCCTTGGCGCGGTAAAGCATTTCGTCGGCGGTCTTCAGCATCTCGGCGAGGTTGGTGCCGGTCGTTGCGCAGACGCCAAAACTTGCCGTCACCTTGATGCGTTGAAGGCCCAGCGAGATCACTTCGTCCTCGATCGCCTTGCGAAGGGATTCAAAGAACGGTTCTATGCTGTCGGCATCCATGTTGACCGACAAGATCGCGAATTCCTCGCCGCCGAAACGGGCAACGATGTCGGTCTGACGGCACTGACTGCGCAAACGCGCCGCAACGCGCTTCAACACAACGTCCCCGCCGTCGTGGCCATAGGTGTCGTTGACCTTTTTGAAGAAATCGACGTCGAGCATCGCCGCCGTCAACGTCAGGTGGCTGCGTTTGGCGTTGGCGAACAGGGACTCGCCGGCTTCGAACAGGAATCGGCGATTGTGGATACCGGTCAGGGCATCCTTGGTCGCCATGTCACTCAATCGCTGCACCAATTCCAGCATCTGGATGTTCTGTGTGACGCGGCAGAAGAACTCCTCGCGCAGGAACGGCTTGTTGATGTAGTCGTTGGCGCCGAACTTAATGAACCTGGCCGAAAGCGCGTTGCCGCCGCCTGACGATATGCCAATGATGGCCAGCCGATCTTGGTCGTAGTTCTGGCGGATACGCTTGACCATCTCGACGCCGTCCATTTCCGGCATGTGATAGTCGGTGATAACCATGCGGATGCCAGGGTCGGCATCCAATGCGGCCAGACCTTCCCGACCGTTTTCCGCCGTCACGACCTGAAACTGATAGCTGGTCAAGAGATCGACAAGGTAGTGGCGCGCCGTCTTGGAATCATCGACCACTAAAATCTTGGTGTCCCGGTTGCGATGGATGCGTTCCACCAGCCGCATCAAATGCTCCAGGCTCGACGGATTGCCTTTGACCACATAGTCGATGACGTTTTGGGCCAGCAGGCGTTCGCGCAGATCGTCGGAAAACACCCCGGTGAAGACGATGCAGGGCACCCCTTGCTTCAGCAGCCAGTCAATGGCCTCGCCTTCCTGGCAATCGGGCAAGATCACATCGACCAGGGCCAGATTGAACGGAGCATCGGCCCGTTCGACAGCCGCCTTGGTTTCCGCCAGCGACAAGGCCGTAACCACCGTGGCGCCGGTTCGCTCGATCACCGATTTTTTGACGATGTTGCTGAAGAACTTGGAATCTTCGACGACGAGGATGCGGGTGCTGGTTTCCATCGGTTGACTTCCATGGCCGGGGGGGACGGGCGTTCTATGCGTACTGTATAGGGTTCCGCACAGGTTGGCAGTCTATGGATATCCATAGCTATTCCCCGATCGGCCTGAAGAGGTTGAATCCGGGAAGAGACGTCATGCCAAACGAGGCCCCCCATGACCATCGACGTTGCCATTCACCAATATGACCAGGCCACCACCGTGTCGGTACGGGGCCGTGTTGCCGGCTCTGCCATTCCCGCTTTCGAGCGGACCGTGCTGGACGTCATCGACGGCGCCGACCGGACCGTCGTGATCGACTGCACCAACCTGACCTATATCAGCAGTTCCGGTCTCAGGGTTTTGGTCCTGGCGCTCAAGCATGCCCGCGCCCACCAGGTCGGCATCAAACTGATCTGTCCCGATGGCTTCGTCCGATCAGTCCTGACGATCACGGGGCTTGACCGGTTCTTCGGTTTCGAAAGCGGACTGGCGGTTGCCTTCGTCGCAACCGAAGCCGCCTAAGCCCCTGGCTGCAAGGTCTCTGCCGGAACAGGGGCCGCGGTCACCAATGGGATAACGACGAGAAAGACACGGTCATGGCAGACATTTTTGTGATCGATGACGACAAGGTCATGGTCGAGTTCCTGGCCAACATCCTGGAAGACAATGGCGATAACGTCCGCTTCGCATTGGATGGTCAAACCGGCTTGGATCAAATCGTCACGGATATTCCCGACCTTGTCATCTTGGACATGAATCTGCCGGGAATGGACGGCTATTGCGTGGCAGAGCGGTTGCGCCGTGAATCCGCCACCCAAAAGCTTCCGATCATCGCCGTCACCGCCTTGGATTCCGCGGCTGATTACGACGCCGCCTATCGCGCCGGCTGCAGCGCCTTCATTTCCAAGCCGGTCAATGCCGACCATCTTGTCGAGGTCGTCCGCGGATTTAATCTGATGGGTGGTGGCTGACGTTCGCAACCAAACCCTACCGAAGATCGACGTTGGTCTGGCGCAGATCATGCGGACGGGCTGGTTTCGGGCAGTGCATGTCAAGTCGGCGCCAAGCCATCTGGTGCGAGCGTTGTTGGTGTCGCGCGGGCTGCTGGTCAGCATGCGTGGCGACATCGACAACCAGGTCCGTGGCTTGCAGAAGACCTTCGGCGTCCTTTTCGGCAAGGCGGTCGGTGGCTTCCGTAAACGGGCAGCGGAAATCGTAGCCGGCGACCTGATCGATAGCCCGGAATTGGCGCGCCTGATGGAAACCCTGCTTGCCGCTCGCGAGGATATTTGCCGGCGCATCCTGACCCTTGACCGTGAGGTGATGAAACAGGCCAAGGCATCCGAGGTGTGCCGTCGCTTCATGACCATGCCGGGGGTCGGCGCCGTGGTGGCCTTGTCGATTTGGTCGGCTATCGACGACCCGACCCGCTTCGCCAAGTCTGCCAACGTGGGGGCATATTTCGGCCCGACGCCGCGCCGCTACGCATCGGGTGAAATTGACCGCTCCGGGCGGATCTCCAAGTGCGGCGACCGCGATCCCCGAACCCACCTTTACGAGGCGGCCAATGTCTTGCTCACCAGGATTTCGCGGGCATCAGCCCTTCGGGAATGGGGGCTGAAGATCGCCAAGCGGTCCGGCTTCAAGAAGGCCAAAGTCGCCGTCGCGCGCAAGATGGCCGGCATCCTCCACCGCATGTGGATCGACGGAACCGAGTTTCGGCCCGGAACGCAGGCGGCCGCCGCATATAGTATCGGGGGCGCTCCGCACCCGACGAGTTCGTCCCCGCCGGGACGAAGGCCAGAGCAAGGTCGTTCCCTCCGATGCTGTCCCTGCACCGATCGCAGGACCAACGCGGACACCACATTGACCCGCTCCAGCCATCCAAGGCCTTGCTGTGGCGGTGACCCCGACCACGTAGAGAATCATGAGCCCGGCGGTGACTTAGGCGAGAGGGCTTGACAGGCGCGATTAGAGAACTCGGTGGGACGTGACCAGTCGGGGGGCGCTGCTGTTGGTCGATATCTGGCGTTCGAGGATGGCTTGGCGACGGCTCCCAACGTCTTGCGGTTGGGATCGAGAATGCTGTTATCGCCGGTCACCTCGCGGGCATGGCGCAGGGAATTGGTGATCTGCCAGCGGGCTACCTGGACGGCGTCATTGACACGCCCGATTCCAAATCAGTCACACCGTTTTCCAACCTCGACACACCCAATTCCGCCTTTGACACGCCCCTTTCGGGTGAAGTCACGGCCGGCCGGCATGGATTTCCTGAAAAGTCACAAGCCCCTTGCCGTGCCGGCCGGTTTCGTGCGGTGTTCACACCCCATGGTCATTCAGCAGGTATAGCAATTTGTCGGACAAATCGCCGGGCTTCGCCTGGTGTGGTAGCCCTTATGCGAACCGGTTCAAAAGGTGGTGACTGAGCTCCACCGTTCCTCCTCGGTCAACGGTCTCGCCACCGTGCCCGCCGGAATGTGCGGCGTCGGCACGCAGGTCCGCAGCGGCACGGCCAGGATCGGAAACAACTGGCCGGGGCGCACCGGCTGGTCCAGCGGTGTCGATGTCTCCGGGCTCACCATGGGCGATTCGGTTTCCTCGGTCATGCTTGCCTCCGAAATGTGGTCGTGCTCGGCTTGTTTCTCGTGTCATCCGGCCTTGGGCACCTCTTGCGGTCGCCAACGCGGGCGGCCATCGGCCTCACGACCGTCGATCTGGCTGGCGACCAGCGGCGACGCGTGTTCGACCTCGAGATAGAACACGCTGTCCGCCGTCGGCTTGAATACCCGGAACGCGGCCCGAATGGTGTAGCTGGCGGCCATATCCAAGGGGGTGACCCAGACCGGCTCGGTCTGCTGGTAGGTCGGATTGGCAACGAACAAGGCCATCTGGTCGCGGGTCAGGGCCCAGCAGCCCGAATGGACATTGCGGGCCACCTCGAGAACGGCCGGGCGGCCCAGCCAATTGATCGTCAGACGCTGTGGATCGTGGGGGGCGCTGGCGGTAACCGCGCTCAGGTCGGGATAGATTCGCGCGGCTCCGACCGACGAGGCCTGCGGCAAATCGATCGGGACTTCGAAACGGTGCGGAACCAGCAGAGCGCGTGGATTGCCGGCGGCCTGGTTGAACAGGCTCAATTTGTGGAAGAACAGCGGATCGTGGATCAGGATGTCGTCCTCGACATAGGCCACGAAATCGTAACCCGACGCGTTTTCGGCCAGGAAGCGGTGACAGGCGAAGCCCAGATGCCGGGGATCCCCAGGTACCGCCAGATGGTGGAACCAGCCCGGCGGAATGTTCAGTCCGTCGATCAGATGGTTGCGCCCGTCGGTGACGAGGGCGACGTCGATCCCGCCCATCGCCGCCGGGACCGTTTCAAGCCGACGATCGGCATAGTTGGCGCCAAAGGCAACGCCGTCGCCAAACAGGCCCTTCAGTTGCAGGATCGAACGAGCCAAGGCCCGCCGCCTGGTGTCCCGAGCCACCGCCCGGCCCGAGGCGTGCAACGCCCTGACCGGGCCCGCTCGGTAGAAATGGGGAATGGCGACGAGGATGCGCATGCCGGGAGGGTGTTCGTAGTCGAGAGTGGCGATCAGATGTCCGACAAATAGCCGTAATGGCGCATAAAAGCGATAAAAAATCGCTTTCGCTATCCCCGATTGTTCTGGGGCGGCATGAATCGGCGCCATGATTTCCATGCGCCAAATTCGTGCGGCAAGGGCACTGCTCGGGTGGAGCCAACAGGAGTTGGCCGATCGGGCGGTGATCTCGGTTGCGGCTATGAAGCGGCTTGAAGCCGGGAGCGGGGACCCGCGCGTCAGCACCGTCCTGGCGGTGAAGACGGCGCTGGAGAATGGCGGCGTGGAATTCATCGCCCCCGCCGGCGGCAAAGGTCCCGGCGTCAGGCTGGCGAGCGCTTAAACCCAGCCCCTACGCCCCAGGCTCCTGCAGCGATGCCGGAATATCGCGGCTGCCGTGCAGGACGCGCCAGACGTCGATATGGTCGGCGGCCTCGTGGTAGAAGATCCAATAAGGATGGCGGCGGATCGGCCAGGCCCGCAGGCCCGGCAGGTCCAGCTCGTGGGCAAGGCGGGCTGTGCCGGCGGCGGGGTGGCGGGCGATGTGGCGGAAGGCCTGCTGCAGGGCGTCGATGAAGGTTTGGGCCACTCTGGGGCCGGCCTGGTCACGATAATGATCGACGGCGTTCAGGATATCGTCATGCGCCAACTGGCGGGGAATGACCGGCTTGTCGGTCACCGGGCGCGAAGCCGCAGGGCCTGAAAGAACGTCTCGTCGGCCGGTGCGGCCGGCGGTGATTCGGCCCCAAGCAGCAGCAGGTGGCGCAGATTCTGGCGGTCCTGGTCCTTGCGGATCAGCGCGCGCACATATTCGCTGCTGGTGCCGTAGCCGCGCGCCGAGACCTGCTCATCGACGAAGGTTTTCAGCGTGTCCGGCAAGGAGATGTTCATCGTTCCCATGGCGGCGATGATAGGGGAAATGGCAAAAAATGGCAAGAATGCCCAGGCTTTAGATATAGGTTTGTCGGACAGACTTTGGCCTGGCCGCGCGTTACGCTGGGGCCATGACGACACGCACGCCCGACGATCCCGAGGAATGGTGGCGCCACCGGCTGGGCCGGCTGGTGGTGGCCGACGACGAGGCGGTGGTGCGGGCGCTGTTCGCTCGCGGCCGCCGGCCGAGGCCGAAACCGGCCGAACTGACAGCCGTGGCGTGGCGCGGGCGGGTGGTGGAGCGGAACTGGTCGTCCCGATCGGGTCCTCAGGTGGTGACCAAGGTGGCGGGGTCGCGCAAGGATCGGGGTGGGGTGTGGGCCTGCGTCCGCTATGTCGCCCGGCTGCGCCTGAGCGATCCCCAGCCGGTGCCGATGTTCGACGAATATGGCCGCGCGGTCGATCCGAGAATGGCGTTCGAGGATTGGCACGTTCCCCCGGACCGGGACAATCTGGCGAAGGCGGCGCGCGAGCGGCCGGATCTGGGGGCCGACCTGCCGATCCGCCGCCGGTTGCGCCTGATCCGGTGTTGGCATCTGGTGTGGTCGGTGCCGCAGGGGGCGGCCACCATGCCGGCCGAGGAACGACGCGCGGCGCTGATGCGCGCCACCCATCGCACCGTCGATGCGCTGTTCACCGCCGATGGCTACCGGGTGCTGTGGGGCCTGCACGAGGATACGCCCGGGCATCCTCATGTCCATGTGGTGGTTCTGGCCTTGTCCCGCTTGGGGCGGCGGCTGCGGTTCGACCGCCAGGGGCTGGCCCTCGACGCCATGCGGACCTGCTTCGCCGAATCGCTGACCCTGGCCGGCTTGCCGCATCAGGCCTCGCGGCGGGAGGATCGCAGCGACCTGCGCCGGCGGATCATGGGCGGCCAAGAGCCGCTGCGCTGGCCGACCCGTTGGCAGGGGCAGGGAGACCTGGCCCGGCGCGCGCCGTCCTGGCTGGCGTCGCACGGGACGTCGTGGTTGCGGCACATGCAATCCGGCCACGCCCCGGACGGTGAGCGCCGTCCATGGTGGCGGCGGTTGCTGCCGGCACCAATGCTGCCGGAAATTCCGCCGATCGCTCAGCCCGCGCATCAGGCCTTGGCGGTGGTGTATCGTGATCCGGCCGCCGCCTTGCGATCATGGCTGGATTTGGCGCTGTCTCCTGGTCCGCGTCCCAATGGCGGGTTGGCATTGTGGGTTCTGCGCCATCGCCCCGAGGTCTTCGGCACGACCTTGGCCGTGACCCCTGCCGCCATCGACCGGGCGGTCGCTGCGGTGAAGGACCTTCCGCTGCGGCGGCCCTTTGGGCCGGGGACCCAGCGCCCGGACATCGCCGATGCCGTGGCGGAACTGCGCTGGCGCCGCCGGGTCGCTCGCGACCGGGTCAGACTGGTCCGCAGCCTGGTCCGGCTAGCCCAGTGGACCGCCACCCATTTCGAGGCGGGAGGGCTGGCGCGGCGCATCGTGGCGGCGGCACGCCATGGTCTGGATGTCCCGGTCATGCGGCCCGACGAAGGTCCTTTGCGGGTTCTCATCCCAGCCGCGGCCCCCCTTTCGGCCGCCACGGGAGACGGCGCCGCCCCGGCCCCGATCTTGCCCGCGGCCCAGGCCGAAATCAGCATCGACCGTGGCGGCGACAGCCCCGGCCACGCTCGCCCGCGGCCGGTCGGTCGGCGCGGGCGCGGGCAGGGGCGATAGCTGCCAGGCCCTGTTCAATTTGCGAAATAAGGTCGAGGGCTTTGGTATGGCAAATCTGGTTGAACGGCATGGGTGACAGTCATGCCTGGCGTTCGTCCAGGATTCTGACGACTTCCGCGACAATAACGTGGGCGGAATCGACAGCATCAGATGGAATGGCATTGTGGGCCAGTCCCCGCTGCAAGGCGCTCGCAACCCGCTCCAAATCTATCAGGATTCGTTGGAATTTAGGATCCCAGGGCAATACGCAGTTGCGGGCCAGCCCGATGTCCAAAAGGTGACGCGTCGCGCGGCTTTTATCGCGCATTTTCTGCTGCTTTCTTGTTGTTTCGATTCCTTGTGCGAGCTCGGCAGTAATGCGCACATCCAGTCGGATGGATTTTCTCATTTCAGCGCCCCCTGTTTCCACGGGGTGAGTTTGATGGCCGGCTATTTGCTGGCGCGTGCTTGACGTTGTCGGAGGCTGTTTCAGTCCGCGCGCCGTCGGCGGTTTGTGTTTGTTGGAGCATGACGGAGTTCTCGGACAAATGAGAACTCAAGCTTCCCGTCTGCTTCCCAAGGATGTCGGGGATGGAAACCGGGATCGGCATCCCGCCATTGTGGTCCAGCAGGCCACCTTCAAACAGCCACCGGTACAGGTCCACACGAATGTAACGGATGATCCGGGTGCGAGGAATGCGGACGAAGCGTGGGCCGGATGATTTGCGAGACCTCCATGTGGTCAAGGTGGCGGTCGGGATCGAGAGCAGATCCGAAGCGGCCTCTGTCGTGATTGCTCCAAGCAGCCAATCGGGGTTGCTGGTGAATAAGCTTTCAATGGTCGGAAACTTCTTCGGCATGGTGCGCTCCTGCACAAAACACGCCGACATTCAAGCTCTTGGCTCTCCGATTTTGTCCAACAACCGAATTCCAGGAATTCATGGTTTAATTCCTGGAATTCCTGGGGCGTCGATTTTCTATCTGCCGTAAGCCTCATGGAATGATTTGGCGATGTGTCTGCAGATGCTATCCAACTCGATGCGGCCGCCCACCATTTCATAAACAACCCGGGCTGCGGCGTTTAACCCGCCCTTCTCTGGAAAGCGAGTCCCTGTGCGGTGAAGGATCAGAAACTGCTCAATGGCAAGAGCCTTGGAATTAGAATCCTTCTTGCGTCCGGGGGAGGTCATGACTTGGGGCGGAATTTTGAGCCGTGGACTGCAGGTCAGGATGAAGCGGATGGCGAATTCTGACGTTGTCATCAGGTTCTCGAGAAAAGCGTGTGTTGATGAGGCCCGCGCAATCGAATCAAGGTTGTTCATAATGCATGTTAATCGTTCGAGCTGGTTTCTCTTGCCGTCGAAATAACCATGAATGCAGGCAAGACGGTCAATGACGACACTCATGTTCAGACCGTGGAAATCACGTTCTGATGTGCCTGGGCCGATATTCCAAAAAAGTGGGCAGCTTGCATCTGACGGGGAAATTCCTGCCGAGTTAAGAAGCCAAAGAAGATATCTATGGAGCAGTGGCCAGCCGTTGCTGTCCTTGATGTCATTCTCAGCCGCCAGTTGCTGCAGCATGAATTGCAGTCTTATTTGCATTTTATGACGCCTTTCATGGGGATTGTTTCGGCGATTTTGTTCGATGCCGCGTGCAAGGGATCCGCTGCCAGATGTGCGTAGCGGGCCGTGCTTTGGGGGCTGTGGTGGCCCAGAAGGCCCCCGATCAGGGGCAGGGACAAGCCGGCGGAGACGGCGAAGCTGGCAAAGCTGTGACGCAAATCGTGAATGCGCACATCCGTCAATTCGGCCTCGGCCAGGACTCGTTTCCAGGGCTTCTGTAGATTTATCAGGTGGTTGATTCCGCCTTTGCCGATGATCACGAATGGATTTCCGACGACCCTGGGGAGGTTTTCCAACACGTCGGTGGCCCGAAAATTCAGCGGAACAACTTTGGGGCCGCGCCGATCTGTTTTGTGCCGATCGATGACGAGGCGACGAAGGTCCAATTGCACGTTTGTCCATTGCAGGGTCAGAATTTCACCCGCCCGACATCCTGTCAGAGCCAGCAATTTTATGGCTGCGGCCTGATAGACATCGATTCCGCCCAGGTA
>NZ_CACVCE010000041.1:0-18063 GCF_902729445.1 Magnetospirillum sp. LM-5
TGCCCTTAAGTCAGACGGACTCTAGCCGCGCCGGCCCAGCTTGCCGGCGGCCATCGCCGCCAGGGCTTCCGACACGCGCTGGATGGCGCGATCCCAGGTGCCGTCCTGGCTTTGGCGGAACACGCGCATGGTCGGGTACCACACGCTGTCGTCGCGGCCATCGACCCAGCGCCAGTCATTGCCCAGCGGCAGCATCACCCACACGGTCTTGCCCATGGCGCCGGCGATGTGGGCCTCGGCGGTGTCGCCGGCCAGGACCAGATCGAGCCCGGCGATGATGCCGGCCGATTCGGCCAGATCGACGCATCGGCTGCCCATGTCTTCGAAGAAAGTGCGGTACCCGCTTTGGACCAGCTGATCGGCTTCCGGCCGGCGTTGCAGGCTGATGAGATTGATGGTCGGGTCGGCGGCCAGCCGCAGCAGCGCCGACAACGGCACCTGCCGCGAATTGGAACGCCCGGACCAGGCGACACCGACCCGCAGGCGGCCGTCGTCGGGGAAGCGGAAGGCCGGCACGTCGTCGGGCAATCGCAGATAGGGCACGTCGCGGACCGGCGTGGTGCGCGACGTGGTGCCCAGCAGGCGCGGCACATCCAGCAGGCGGACGGCACAATCGACGGCGGGCAGCTTCTCGCCGCGCGGCACCACCTGTTCGACTCCGGCGACGCCGGACAGCAGGCGGGCCAGTTCGGGGACGCATTCCACGGTGACCAGGCCGCCCTCGCGCGCCACCATCGGCAGATAGCGGGCCAACTGAATGGTGTCGATGGCATCGCCTTCGTCGCGGACCAGGATGGTGCGCGCTTCCAGGCGGCTGCCATCCCATTCAGGGGCAGTATGCTGGGGCAGGGGGACCGGCCGCCGCTTGACCATCTCGGCCATGCCGCGCGCCAGATTGCCGGCCTTCAAAAGGCCGACGGCCAGGTCGTGCGGCTTCAGCAGCGAGGAATCGGCGGCGGCGACCCGTTCCAGGGTGGCCAAGGATTCCTTGGCGCGGCCCTGCTCGCGCAGCAGCATGGCGAAGGCATAAAGGGTGCGCGGGTTGGCCGGGTCGTCGGCCAGCACCTTCAGGAACATCGCCTCGGCGGTGGCGGCATGGCCCATCTCGCGCAGGACGTTGGCGAGATTGGCGCGGATCACCGGGCCGCCCCCGGCCTTCAGGGCGCGGCGCCAGCAGGCGGCAGCGGCCTCGGCCCGGCCGATGCGCCGCAGCAGCCCCCCCAGATTGGCGTTGGCCTCGACATTGCCGGGGTCCTGGGCCAGCGCCTTGGCGAACAGCTCGCCCGCGGCGTTGGGGCGACCGGCATTCAGTTCGTTCGCCCCCCAGTTGGCCAGCTCGGCGGCCTGGGCCGAGGCCCGCGACATCGCCGCCGGAGAGGTCGGGTCGTTGGCGTCGCCATATTCGGTGGCCGCCTTCTGGTCAGCGGCCAGGGCCAGCACGATGCCGGGGCGCCCGTCGAACGGCACCAGCCGGCCGGCGGCGATCTCGGACGGGAAGCAGAAGAGCTGATAGCCGAAATCGGCCAGCACCTGCGGCGCCGTGATCCCCTCGCGATTTTCGAACACCAGGATGGCGATGCTGCCGCTGGCCAGCGAGCCGCTCATGCCGGAAACGATATCGTCCACCGAGCCGGCGGCGCCGATGCGGACGATCAGCCGGGCGGCGATCAGGTCGGAACGCTCGGCGATCAGCGCGTCGAGCGTGGTGGAGCGCTTGTCGGATCGCACCCACTCGGGCAGGGCGAAAACCGTGCGGCCGGCGCGCGGCCGTCCGGCCACCAATGCCGGCCCCTGCCCACCGCCGACCACCTGGCACATCACCTCGATCTGGTCCGACAGGCCGGACAGGTCGACGGTGTCCGAGAAGATGGCCGCCTCGGACGGTTTGGCGTCGATGGCCAGGACGCGGATGTCGCCGGCCGGATGGCTGGCGGCGTCCAGGCTGTGGGTGCCGTCGCCCGCGCCGATATCGACGAACAGGTCGCCGGCCTTCAGATGGGTCGACAGGAACGCCCGGGTCGCCGCCTTCGGCCCCATCTGGCCGCGGGCCTCGGCCTGACGGCGCTGGTGCTCGGCGGCGACGCGTTCGTCCAGCGCAGCCAGCAGATGGGTGATAACGCCGGTCCAGTCGCCCGCGCGGTCCTGGCGGAACAGGCGCGCCGTCGGGTACCACGGCGAATCGTCGCGGTGCAGCATCCAGCGCCAATCGGGCGCGTAGGGCAGCATCACCCACACGGTCTTGCCCATGGCGCCGGCCAGATGGGCGACGTTGCCATCGACGGTGATGATCAGGTCCATCTCGGCGATGCGGCCGGCCATGTCGGCGTAATTGCCGATCGAGGGCGACAAATCGTGCAACAGCGTCGGGTGGGCCAGCCGGTGGGCATCCTCGGCCCTCGCCCCGAGCTGCAGGCCGAACATGGCGATTCCGGGATGGCCCATCAGGGTCATCATCTGCGGGAAGGGAACGGCCCATGCGGCCCGCGGGCCGGCCCAGGCCAGGCCGACCTTCAGCACCGCGCCGGGCGGCGCCGACACGCGCGGACGGTGGCCGGCCGGCGCCTCGATATAGGGCGCGGGCGGGATGCTGGTCAGCGTGGTGCCGAACAGGCGCGGCAGGTCGGCCAGCGACACGCTGAAATCGATATGCAGGTCGGGCGGCAACGGCTTGCCTGAAGCCACAGTGCGGGCGACGCCAGCCACGCCCTTGCCCAGCGGGACCAGCGGCTCGGGCAGGGCCAGAACCACCTGGGCACCCTTGGCGGCGAAGATCTGGGCATAGCGCAGCATCTGCAAGGTGTCGTCAATGCCCTGCTCGCTCCACAGCAAGATGGTGCGGCCGGTCACCTCGTGGTTGCCGCCCCATGGCTCGCCGGGGGCTTGCGCGCGCGGGCGCGGCGACTGGCGCCAGCGCCATTCCATGTCTTCCCAGGCGGCGGCCAGGTTGCCTTCCAGCAAATTCATGCGGGCGCGGCCCAGATGGGCGGTGGAATTCTCGGATTCCAGCGCCAGGGCGCGTTCCAACTGGTCGCGAGCCTCGTCCATGCGGCCCATGCCGATCAGCGCCTGGCCCAGGCCGGCGTGGGCGGCGGCGGAATCGGGGGCGATGGCCAGGATGTCGTGGTAAAGGTCGGTGGCGGTGGCCAGGTCCTGGCGCCGCGCGATCAGGTCGGCCAGTTGCTGGCGGCCCTCGATGCGGTTGGGAGCCAGGGCCAGCGAGCGGCGCAGCGCCGTCTCGGCGGCCTGCTCCTTGCCCTCGGCCAGCAGGACCAGGGCCAAGCCGTGCCAAGCCTCGGACGGGGCATTGGGTTCGCGAACCAGCATGGCATAGGTGGTGCGGGCTTCGTCGCTGCGGCCCAGGCGTTGCAGGGTCAGTGCCAGTTCCAGCCGGGCCGGCAAATTCTTGGGGTGGACCGCCAGGATGCGGGCCAGTTCGGTCATCGCCTCGCGCGTTTTGCCCATGATGCGCAGCACGCCGCAGCGGCCGACCTGGGCCTCGACATGGTCGGCGTCCAGCGCCAGGACGGAATCGTACCAATGCAGGGCGGTGACCAGATCGCCGGTGGCGCGGGCGGCCTCGGCGGCGGCCAGCTCGAAGCTGCCGAATCCGGCGTTGCCTGCCCCAAATCCGGCAAGATGGTCCTCGCTCATACCGGTTCCCCTCGAACACTCCCTGAATGGCAGTCAACCGCGCGAATCCGCAAGGGTCAAGCGCAAAGCGAGCAGACTTGCCAAAAAGGATGAGGTTAGCGCCGAAGCTGCACTTGTGGCATAATAGACCAAGAAGTCTTGGTCGATCCTTGGATGCCTGAAGGGGGGCATTAGTCCGATGAACGCGGTGCCGTCCGTTCCGAAGCTGGTGGTGAAGATCACACCACAGGTGGCTGTCCAAGCCCATTCGGGCGGGACCGTCATCGTGCCGGGCGGCGATCTTTTGTTGACCGCCGAGTTCGTTCGTTCGGGGCCCGATCTGATCCTGAAGGGCGAGAACGGCCAGCAGGTGATGGTCGCCGGCTGGTACGAACAGCCGAATCCGCCCAGCCTGGCCACCGAATCGGGCGCGCAGATTCCCGCCGATCTGGCCATGATCCTGGCCGGGCCGCTGGCGCCGGGCCTGTTCGCCCAGGCCGGCGATCCGGCGGTGGCGCTGCAATATATCGGCATCGTCAGCAAGGTGAGCGGACCGGCCTTCGTCCGCCATGGCGACGGCACCCGCGAGCCGCTGGCCCTGAACGCCAAGCTGGCCCAGGGCGACGTCATCGAAACCGGCGACAAGGGGGCGGTCGGTCTGATCCTGGCCGACAGTTCGACCTTCGCGCTGGGTGCCAAGGGCCGCATGGTGCTGGACGACATGGTGTTCGATCCCGGCCGGCCCAACGAGTCGCATTCGCAGGTCTCGGTGGTGCAGGGCACCTTCTCGTTCGTCTCGGGCGAGGTGGCCAAGGCGGCGCCCGACGCCATGAAGGTCCGGACGCCGGTGATGACCATCGGTGTGCGCGGGACCACGGTGGCCGGCTTCGCCGCCGCCGAGGGCAGCAACAATACCGTCACCCTGCTGGACCAGGGCGCCGGCACCGGCCAGATCTCGATCGCCACCGCCGGCGGTACCACGGTGATGAGCCAGCCGTTCCAAAGCGTGCAGATGACCAGCTTCACCCAAGCGCCGCCGCCGCCGGTGACCTTGTCCCAGGCCCAGGTGCAGGCGCAGTACGGCGACGCCATTTCCGCCCGCCCGGCACCGCCGCCGCCGGGGCAGAACCCGATCTCGCCGCAGAACCAACAGCAGCAACAGCAGCAGCAAGGCCAGCAGGGGCCGGCCGAGGGCGGCCCGAATGCCGGCGCCACCGGCACCGAGGCCGCCGCCGCCCAGGAGGCCGCCGCCAAGGAAGGCCAGGCCGCCGCCGAAGAGGCGATCAAGGAAGCGGTCAAGGAAGGGCTGATCCCCGAGGGTGCGGCCAAGGAAGCCCTGGCCGAATTGCAGGCCGCCGCCGATCTGTTCCTGTCGGCCACCGACCTGCCGGGCGGGGTGTCGGGCTCGATCTACGGGGTGTTCACCCAGCCCGGCGCCATGTATGGCGACGCCTTCGGCTCGCTGGGTTTCTTAAGCGGCGGCGGTGACATCGCCGACCTGTTCAATCCGCTGGCCGAAATCGGCCCCGCCGAGAATCCGTTCGCGCCCGATAATCAGAACCAGGCGTTCCAGGATTTCCTGGCGGCGGTCAGCGACGAGGCCGAGAAGGCCTTCATCGAGGATATGCTGGCCAACGACCCCAACATGCCGCACTTGGGCGACGAGGAGCCGACCACCTTTTCCCAAAAGATCAATCTGACCGCGGGCAACGATACCGTCACCGGGTCGGCGGGCGAGAACACCAGTTTCTATATTCACGACGACCCCAATTCGACCGTCGGCGGCACCGACAGCATCGATGGCGGTGACGGGACCGACCAGTTGGCGATCGACGGCATGGACGACATGTGGGTCAAGATCGTCACCGACCAGGCGACCCTGAATTCCGGCCAGGCCTTTTTCTATTCGACCCTGTCGGGAACCTTGGCCGACGTCATGACCTATTCGGGCATCGAGGAATTCCTGTTCTCGTCGTCCCAGGTCATCACCGACTATACCAGCACCAGTTCGGTCAGCTATGGCAGCGGCCCGCAAAGCTTAAGCAGCGTCGTGCCGATCAAGAACATGGATTCGGACAAGACCGGCTATGCCTATGCCGGCAGTTCGTCCGCCGACACCATCGCGATTCCCGGCGATCCGAAGATGGCCGGTTTGGTGGCGTTCGGCAAAGGCGGCGGCGACACCTTCAGCATCAGCAATGGCGGCAACCTGCTGCTGTCGGGTGGCGATTCCGACAATGCCGACACCAATTCCGACGGATTGCCGGACAGCGACCTCAACCATTTCGACTTTTCCGGCCTGACCAGTACCGACCTGACCACCAGCACCACCGCCAGCGGCTGGGGCCAGGACGGCATGTGGGGCCTGTCGCTGGTGATTTCCGGCGCCACCGGCCAGATGGGCGCCGATTTCGAGGCACTCGACCGCTATTCCGGTTCGCCCTCGGTCTTTGATGGTGGGGCGGCCAAGCTCAAGGTGCTGGCCTGGGATGCCGGCGACCTGACCCTGTCGGGCGGCAACGACAACCTGATCACCCAGCCGTTCCAGAATTTCGGGCATCTGCATAATCTCGATTTCGGGGCCGGCACCGACAGCGCCACCATCGATCTGCGTTACGGCGGCGGGCTGGTATCGTTGGCCGCCGGGGCCGACAATGACAGCATCAGCGTGATCTGCAATTCCTTCACCACCGTCGACACCATGAACCTGGACGGCGGGACCGGCACCGACACGCTGGACCTGTTGGGCACCATGCCGGGGCAGATGACCTTCGACAACATCACCGGTTTCGAGAAAATCAGTCTCGGCAACAGCAATTACGACAGTTCCTTCAACGTCACGCTGGCCGATTCGACGGCGCCGACCACCGGGTTGACGGTCGATGCCCACACCAACGGGACCAGTTCGACGGTGCGCCTCGACGGTTCGGCCGAGACCTCGGCGGCTCTGATCCTGTGGGGTGGCAAGGGCGACGACACCCTGATCGGCGGCATGGGGGGCGACACCCTGATCGGCGGCCAAGGCACCGACAGCCTGACCGGCGGCAACGGCGCCGACGTGTTCGAGTTCCGCCAGTACGGCACGCCGCTGGTCAACGGTGTGGTCGCGGATATGGCGATCGGCACCGACACCATCACCGACTGGAACGGTTCCGACTTCATCAGCCTGTCGAACGCCACCTTCAATCTGGGCAGCAGCGCGACCTTGACGTTGAACAGCACCTACTTCGAGGACACCGCCCTCGGCACCAATTACGGCACCGGCGCCGGCATCATCGCCGTACAGAACAACACCAACGTCGATATCTATTATTGCCAGGATCTGAGCGCCGCCGCGTCGAACTCGTACCAGATCGCCCAGTTGCAGAACACCGGTTTGAACGCCATCGATGCCCCCAACATCACCTTGACGAGTTGAACCGAGCCAGCAGCCGTCCGGTTTCCGCCCGCGCCTTGGCGACGTTGGCCGCCTTGACGGGGCCGAAGCCGCGCATCGACAGCGGCTGGCGGGCGATCTCGACTGCCAGGTCCAGCCTGTCGGCGGTCAGGTTGGACAACAGGTCGCCCAACACCGCCTGGTATTCGTCGATCAAGGCGCGTTCCAGCCGGCGCTCGGGCGAATATCCGAACGGGTCGAACCAGGTGCCGCGCAGGGCCTTCAAATGCTTGAGGCCCTTGAACAGGGTCAGCATCCACGGGCCGAACTTGTGCTTGCGCGTGCCCAGCCACGGGGGCGCCAGATGCGGCTGGACCTTGTCCCAGCTTTCGAATTGGGCCTTCAACTGGGCGTCCAGGCCGCCATACAGCCTTGCCACCTCGTATTCGTCCTTATAGCTCATCAGCTTGGCCAGCGAGCGGGCCACCGCCTCGGTCAAGCGGGTCGAACCCGGGACCACGGCGGTCTCGGCGGCGCGGGTGCGCTCGACCCAGGTTTGGAAGCGCGCGGCCCAGGCTTCATCGCCCCAGGCGGTCAGATGGGCGACGCGCCGGGCGATCAATTCGTCCAGATTTTGCGACAGGGCCGGGGCGGGGTGGGGATCGGCCAGGGCTTCGACCTGTTTGCGGTCGTGGGCGGCGCGGCGCCCCCACAGGAAGGCGGCGCGGTTGAACTCGACCATGGCGCCGTTCAGGGCGATGGCGCCGTCGATGGCCTGTTCCGACAGCGGGATCAGGCCCTTCTGCCAGGCCAGGCCGACCAGGAACAGGTTGGTGGCCAGCGCGTCGCCCAGCAGGCGGGTGGCGATGCGCCCGGCATCGATGAATTCGGCCCCGCCGCCGGTGGCGGCATTGATGGCCCCGCCGCCGGTGGCGGCATTGATGGCCTGATGCATCGAGCCGGCCGGATAGGCCAGGTCGGGCGCATGGGTGAAGCTGGCCGGCATGGTCTGGTGGTCGTTGATGATGGCAAACGTGCGACCGGCCTTCAGCTTGGCCAGGGTGTCGAAACCGGCGGCCACCACCATGTCGCAGGCCAGCAGCAGATCGGCGCCGCCATCGGCGATGCGCACGGCATGCAGGCGGGCCGGGTCGTCGCACAGCCGCACATGGCTGACCACCGCGCCGTTCTTCTGGGCCAGACCGGTCTGATCGAGCGCGGTGACCGCCTTGCCGTCCAGATGGGCGGCCATGCCCAGCACCTGGGCGACGGTGACCACGCCGGTTCCGCCGATGCCGGTGACGACGATGCCGAAGGGCTGGCGGCACTCGGGCAGGGTGGGGGGCGGCAGGTCGCCCGCCCAGTCGCCGGCGGCGGCTTTTTTGGGCTGGGCGTTGGTGACGGTGACGAAGCTGGGGCAGAAGCCCTTCAGGCAGCTGAAATCCTTGTTGCAGGCCGATTGGTCGATGGCCCGCTTGCGACCGAACTCGGTTTCCACCGGCACCACCGCGACGCAGTTCGACACCTCGCCGCAATCGCCGCAGCCTTCGCACACCGCTTCGTTGATGAACACCCGTTCGGGCGGGTCGTCCATCAGGCCGCGCTTTCTGCGCCTGCGTTTCTCGGCGGCGCAGGTCTGGTCGTAGATCAGCACCGACACCCCCCGATGCTCACGCAAGTTCCGTTGCAGCGCGTCCATGTCGTCGCGGTGATGGGTGGTGGTGCCGGGCGGTAATTGGTCGGCATAGGCGATGGAGCGGTCCGACACCACGGCGATGCGGGTTACCCCCTCGGCCCGGACCTGGGCGGCGATGGCCGGAACCGTCAGCGGCCCATCGACCGGCTGGCCGCCGGTCATGGCCACGGCGTCGTTGTAAAGGATCTTGTAGGTGATGTTGACGTTCGCCGCGACGCAGGCGCGGATGGCCAGAAGGCCGGAATGGTAATAGGTGCCGTCGCCCAGATTCTGGAAGATGTGCTGTGTGGTGGTGAACGGGGTCTGGCCGATCCACGGCGCCCCTTCGCCGCCCATATGGGTGAAGGTCTCGGTGCGGCGCTCGGGCATCCAGGTCGCCATGTAATGGCAGCCGATGCCGGCGGCGGCGCGGCTGCCGTCGGGCACGTTGGTCGAACTGTTGTGCGGGCAGCCGGCGCAGAAATAGGGCACGCGGGCAAAGCCCTGCGGCACGGTCTGCAAGGCGGCTTCCTTGGCATCCAGCCAGGCCAGGCGTTCGCGGATGCCGAGCGAGGTGTAGAAACGGCCGATGCGGGCAGCGATGATTCGGGCGACCATGGCCGGCGTCAGCTCGCCATGACTGGGCAGCAGGGGCGCGCCGTCCTGGTCCAGCTTGCCGACCACGCGCGGGCGCACGTCTTCGCGCCAATTGTAAAGCTGGGCCTTCAATTGGTCCTCGATGACCGGGCGCTTTTCCTCGACCACCAAGATCTCGTCCAGGCCCTCGGCGAAGGCGCGGATGCCGTCGGCTTCCAGCGGCCAGCTCATGCCCACCTTGTAGACCTTGAGGCCCATGCGCGCGGCGTAATCCAGGTCGATGCCCAGATCGTCCAGCGCCTGCAGCACGTCCAGATGGGCCTTGCCGGTGGTGACGATACCCAGTCTGGGCTGGGGCGAATCGACCACCACCCGGTCCAGGTGGTTGACACGGGCGAAGGCCAGGGCCGCCTCGATCTTCGGCCCCATCAGGCGTATTTCCTGCTCGAGGAAGCGGTCGGGCCAGCGGATGGCCAGGTCCGGCCGCTGGCCAGGGGCCAGGATGGCCAGCCGCCACGGATCGATGTCGACCAGGCCCGAGCTTTCCACCGTCTCGGTGATCGCCTTCAGGCCGACCCACAGCCCCGACCAGCGTGACAGTGCCCAGCCCAGCAGGCCGTAATCCACCAGTTCCTGCACATTGGCCGGGTTCAGGACCGGCATCTGGGCCGCCATCAGCACCTGTTCGGACTGGTGCGCCAGGGTCGAAGACTTGCAGCCGTGATCGTCGCCGGCCACCACCAGGACGCCGCCATGGCGGGCGGTGCCGGCGGAATTGGCATGCTTGAACACATCGACCGAGCGGTCGAGGCCGGGGCCCTTGCCGTACCACAGGGCGAACACCCCGTCGACCAGGGCGCCCTCGAACAAGGTGACCTGTTGGCTGCCCCAGATGGCGGCGGCGGCCAGGTCCTCGTTCAGGCCGGGGCGGAAGACGGTGTCGGCTTGCTTCAGGAATTTCTCGGCCCGCCACAATTCCTTGTCCAGCCCGCCCAGCGGGCTGCCGCGATAGCCCGAGATGAAGCCGGCGCTGTTGATGCCGGCGGCCTTGTCGCGGGCGCGCTGCAGCATCGGCAGCCGCACCAGGGCCTGGATGCCCGACAGCAGCACCAGCCCGGAACGGGCGGTATATTTGTGGTCCAGGGTCAGATTCGGGGTGACGGACATGGTGGCCTCCCTTGATTTGACGTGGGGAGGAACAGGCCGCGGTGGAAGAGGTTGCCAAAAAACGCAATCAAATCATTAAATTGATGTCGATCGGGCAACAAACTTGCCAATTCGCAGGCCAATTTGGGGGGGTGATTTCCGGGGCCGTCCGGGGTATATCAAGGACGTCATTCATATCAGGGTCGTCTCATGAGCGTTCTCGTCACTGGCGCCGCCGGATTCATCGGTTACCACACCTCGCTTCGCCTGCTGGAGCGCGGTGACAAGGTCGTCGGGGTCGACAACCTCAACCCCTATTACGATCCGGCCCTGAAGCGCGCCCGGCTGGCGCGGCTGACCGAGCATCCGGGCTTTTCCTTCATCCAGGCCGACATCGCCGAACGCCCGGCTATGGCCGAGGTGGCCGAACTGTTCCCCGACATCACCGCCTATATCAACCTGGCGGCCCAGGCCGGCGTGCGCCATTCGCTGAAGGCGCCGCACGATTACACCCGGTCGAACGTCGAGGGCCATCTGGTCCTGATGGAGATGGCCCGCAACAATCCCAATTGCCGCCATTTCGTTTATGCCAGTTCGTCGTCGGTCTATGGCACCAACACCAAGCTGCCGTTTTCGGTCGAGGATCGGGTCGATACCCCGATCTCGCTTTATGCCGCCACCAAGCGCTCGTGCGAGCTGATGAGCCATTCCTATTCGCACCTGTACCGGCTGCCGACCACGGGCCTGCGCTTCTTCACGGTGTACGGCCCGTGGGGCCGTCCGGACATGGCCGCCTTCCTGTTCGCGCGGGCCATCGTCGATGGCAAGCCGATTCATGTCTTCAACAATGGCGACATGCGCCGCGACTTCACCTATATCGACGACATCGTCGCGGGCGTCATCGGGGTGCTGGATAATCCGCCCAAGGATGAAGGCGCACTGCCGCCCTATCGCATCTACAATATCGGCAACAACTCTTCCGAAAGCCTGATGGATTATGTCGGGCTGATCGAGACGTGCCTGGGCCGCAAGGCCGAATACGTGCTCGAGCCGATGCAGCCGGGCGACGTCAAGGAAACCTATGCCGACATCAGCGCCATCCAGCGTGATGTCGGCTTCGCGCCGACGACGCCGATCTCGGAAGGCGTGCCCAAATTCATCGAGTGGTTCAAGGCCTATCACGGGCTGTGATCCGGCGCCCATAGGGCGCGGCCAAGGGGCCGCAGGCCCCGCCCGGCGAGGGCCTTGAAATCCGAATTATTCGGATTTCGTATGATAAAGGGCCTCGAGCAAGGCGCCGAACCGTTCGCGCACCACATGGCGGCGGACCTTCAAGGTCGGCGTCATCATGCCGTTTTCGGTGGTGAAGGACTGGGCCGTCAGGATGAAGCGGCGGACCTTCTCGATCGGTGACAGGCCAGCATTGACATGATCGACCGCGTCGGCGACGGCGCGGCGGAAGGCGGGCAGGGCGCACCACTCGGCCAGGTCGCCGGTTTGGCCATTGTCCGTGGCCCACTGGGCCGCCCACTCGCCGTCGGGGACCAGCAAGGCCACCAGATGCGGCCGACGGTCGCCATGCACCATCGCCTGGGCGATTTCCGGGCGCAGGGTCAAAAGCCCCTCGACCCGCTGCGGCGAGACGTTGTCGCCACCCGAATTGACGATGATGTCCTTCTTGCGGTCGGTGATGCGCAGATAGCCGTCGGGATCGATCTCGCCGATGTCGCCGGTCTTCAGCCAGCCGTCGGAATCCAGGACGCGCCGGGTGGCGGCGGGGTCGTTCCAATAGCCGGTCATCACCACCTCGCCGCGGACCAGGATCTCGCCGTCCTCGGCGATGGCCAGCTCGATGCCGGCCAGCGGCGGGCCGACCGTCTCGATGCGGATGCGGTCGGGCGGGCTGCAGGAAATGGCCGGTCCGGCCTCGGTCTGGCCATAGCCCTGCAGGATCGGCACGCCCAGCGCGGTGAAGAACAGCCCGACCTCGGGCGCCAGGGGCGCGCCGCCCGACACCAGCGCCTTCAGGCGCCCGCCGAAACGAGCCGCGACCTTGGTGCGCACCAGCCGGTCCAGCGCCTTGTCGGCCAGCCAGTCCAGCGGCCCCAGCCGCCCGTGCAGATATCGCTTTCGGCCCAGCTCAACGGCCAGGTGGAACAGTTTGGCCTTGGTGCCGCCCTGGCGCTCGACCGCCTTGAGGATGCGCGTGCGCATGCTTTCGTACAGGCGCGGCACGGCGGTCATGATGGTGGGGCGGATCTCGGCCATGTTGGCGGCCAATTGCTCCAGCCCCTCGGCATAGAAGATCTGAGCGCCGATGGTGATGGGGAAGATCAGCCCGACGGTGTGTTCATAGGCGTGGGACAGCGGCAGGAACGACAGGAACACCTCGTCGGCCAGGCCGACCCGTTCCAACAGCCGGAAGGCGCCGGCGCAATCGGCGATCAGGGCGCCGTGCGACAGCATGACCCCCCGAGGCGCGCCCCCGGTGCCCGAGGTGTAGATCAGGCAGGCGACGTCGTCGCGGCGAATGTCGGCCGTCTGCTGGCGAATGAGCCCGATGCGGTCGGGCTCGGCCTGGGCGGTTTCGGCCCAGTCCAGCACCGTGACCTGATGGGCCTGGTGGCGCTCGGGCATGTCCAGACAGATGATTGTCGGCGGTCGGGCCGAGCGGACGGCCGCCTCGAGCACCCGTTCGGCCAGGGCGGCGGTCGAGACCAGGACGATTCGCGCCCCCGAATCGGTCAGGATGTGCAGATGGTCGGCGGGGGTGTTGGTGACATAGGCCGGCACGGTGATGCCGCCGGCCAGCATGATGGCCAGGTCGGCGATGGCCCATTCCGGGCGGTTCTCGGACACCAGCATGACCCGGTCGCCCGGGGCCAGTCCCAAGCCTTTCAGGCCCGAGGCCAGGGCCAGGGCGCGGTCGCGCGCCTCGGCCCACGAGATGGACCTCCAGGCCCCGCCCTGCTTGGCGGCCAGGAAGGGCTTGTCGCCCAATTGATCGGCCTCAGCCAGGAAAATGGCCGGTATGCTGCGGGCCGCGACGTAATCGATGGACATGGGGGCCTCCCTCCCTTAGCTCTAGTTCAACGCGTTTTTCGGTCCCATGGCAAGGAGGCTCCCGGCATGACCCACATCGATACCCTTCCCGAATGGGATCTGTCCGACCTTTATGCCGCACCCGATTCGCCCGAACTGGCCCGCGATCTCGACGGCGCCGAGGCGAGCGCGAAGGAATTTTCCGAGCGCTTCGCCGGTCGGTTGGCCGATCTGTCGGGGGCCGAGTTCGGTGCCGCCATCGCCCTTTACGAGCGCCTGGGCGAGGTGATCTATCGCGCCCTGTCCTATGCCCAGCTGCTTTATTCCGGCGACCAGACCGACCCGGAACGCGCCCGCTTCTATCAGGGCATCCAGGAACGGGTGACCGACATCTCGACCCACACCTTGTTCTTCACCCTGGAAATCAACCGCCTGGATGATGCGGTGCTGGCCGCCAAGCTGGCCGATCCGGCCGCCGGCCATTATGCGCCGTGGCTGCGCGACGTCCGGGTGTTCCGCGATCACCAATTGTCCGACGAGTGCGAGAAGCTGCTGCACGAGAAGTCGGTGGCCGGGCGCGCCGCCTGGAACCGCCTGTTCGACGAGACCATGGCCCGCCTGCGCTTTCCCATCGGCGGCCAGTCGCTGACCTCGGCCGAGGCCCTGCATCTGATGAGCGACCGCGACCCGGCCAAGCGCCGCGAGGCCGCCAAGGGCTTGGGGGCCGTGCTGGGCGAGAACGCCCCCTTGTTCGCGCTGATCACCAACACCCTGGCCAAGGACAAGGAGATCGAAGACAAGTGGCGCCGCTATGCCCGGCCGCAATCGTCGCGCAACCTGTCCAACCAGGTGGAAGACGAGGTGGTCGATGCCCTGGTCGCCGCCGTCAGCTCGTGCTACGAGCAATTAAGCCACCGCTATTATCGGTTGAAGGCCAAGTGGTTCGGCGTCGATCGGCTGGATTACTGGGATCGCAACGCGCCGCTGCCCGATGACGACGACACCACCTTCACCTGGGGCCAGGCGCGCGACACCGTGCTGACCGCCTATCAGGCTTTCAGCCCCGAATTGGCCGGAATCGGGCGGAAATTCTTCGATTCCAACTGGATCGACGCTCCGGTGCGGCCCGGCAAGTCGCCGGGTGCCTTCGCCCATCCGACCGTCACCAGCGTCCATCCCTATCTGCTGGTCAACTTCCAGGGCAAGACCCGCGACGTCATGACCCTGGCCCACGAATTGGGCCACGGCGTCCATCAGGTCCTGGCCGCCGGCCAGGGCGGCCTGATGGCCGACACGCCGCTGACCCTGGCCGAGACCGCCTCGGTGTTCGGCGAGATGCTGACCTTCCAGTCGATGCTAGCGGGTGCCGCCACGCCGAAGCGCCGCAAGGCCATGCTGGCCGGCAAGGTCGAGGACATGCTGAACACCGTGGTCCGCCAGGTCGCCTTCTACCAGTTCGAGAGCATGGTCCACGAAGAGCGCCGCTCGGGCGAATTGTCGCCCGAACGGATCGGCGAGATCTGGATGAAGGTCCAGACCGACAGCCTGGGGCCGGCGCTCTGCTTCCACGACGAGTACAAGGCGTTCTGGACCTATATCCCGCACTTCGTCCACACGCCGTTCTATGTCTATGCCTATGCCTTCGGCGATTGCCTGGTCAATTCGCTCTATTCCGTCTACCAGCAGGGCGCGCCGGGCTTCCAGGACAAGTATCTCGACATGCTGAAGGCCGGCGGCACCCTTCGCCACGGCGACCTGCTGGCGCCTTTCGGTCTGAACGCCGCCGACCCGGCCTTCTGGCGCCAGGGACTGGAGGTGGTGGTGGGCTTCATCGATGAGCTTGAAGTCATGTGATAAGTTGGCGGAGAGATGAGAATTCCACTTTCCAATCCTGCCCGCGGGTTCATACTATAAACGAATGGTTAGTGGGCTGTGCGTCGCATGGTCCTGTTCGGGGGATATGGCATGAGTTACCGGTTTAGCGAACAGTCCGGGACCGTCACCGTGACGTTCACCGGACAAATGAACTTCACCGTCAACGTCGAGTTCCGCGAGTTGCTGTCCAACATCGTCGCAAAGCGCCCCAATTCGGTCGTTTTCGACCTGTCGGAACTGACGATGATCGATTCCGTCGGGCTGGGCCTTTTGTATATCGCCCAGGAAGACGTCGCCGCCATCGGGGCCAAGCTGTCCTTGGCCCGACCGAAGGACAAGGTCGCCCGCCTGCTCGAGCTGACCGAGGCCGCAAAGACCTTCGAGATCATCCCATGATGATTTCTGGTCAGGAGAGCTGAGATGGCGGCCGATCTGTTTCTGACCGGCAAGGAGCGGTCGTTCCGCCCCGACGAGATCATCGTGTCGAAGACCGACCGGACAGGCAAGATCACCTATGCCAACGACGTCTTCATCGCCATGAGCGGCTATTCCGAGGACGAGTTGCTGGGCGCCCCCCATTCGATCCTGCGCCATCCGGCCATGCCGCGCTGCGTGTTCCGCCTGCTGTGGGACGTGATCGAACTGGGCGACGAGATCTTCGCCTATGTGCTGAACCGCGCCAAGAACGGCGACGAATATTGGGTATTCGCCCACGTCACCCCCAATTTCGGCCCCGACGGCGCCATCGTCGGCTATCATTCCAATCGGCGGGTGCCCAAGCAATCGGCGGTCGAGACCGTCAAGCCGCTTTACGCCCAGTTGCTGGAAATCGAAAAATCGAACCCCGATCGCAAGGCCGGCCTGGAACAATCCTATGCCGCCCTGAAGGCCACGGTCGGCCAGTTGGGATTTTCCAGTTACGACCAGCTGATTTTCGCCATCTGCCGGTAGGAGACACCGATGTCGAGCCCAACTTCCGGCGGCAAAGCCCTGTGGGGCTGGATCGGCTTGGTCCTTCTGGCGGCGGCCGCTTTGGCGCTGGCGGTGAAAAGCGGTCTGGACGGCGCCGCCCTGGCGCTGGTGCTGCTGGCGATGGCCGGGGCCGCCCTGGCGGCGATCGGGCTGGCCGGCGGTGGCGGCGGGCCGGGCGCGACCGAGCGTGAGCTGATCCGGCGTTCGGCCGAAGTGGTGATGGCGGCCTCGGCCGGCGACCTCAACGCCCGCATCCTGCGCATCGGCCGCGACGACGATCTGGGCCGGCTGCTGCACGGCGTCAACCGCCTGCTGGACCTGTCCGAGGAGTTCGCCAAGGATACCGGCGCCGCCATGGCCCGGGCCGGCCGCAAGGAATATTTCCGCATCATCCCGGAAGAGGGGTTGCGCGGCGACTTCCTGACCTTCGCCCGCCTGATCAACAAGGTGCTGGGCGACATGGAGGAACGCGGCAAGGAAACCGCCGACTTCGAGGAGGCGGTGAAATCCATGGTCAGCCAGGTCGCGAAATCGACCGACGGCATCGCCAAGACCGCCGACCAGATGGCCCAGCGATCGGAACGGGCCGGCTCGCGGTCGATCGATGTCGGCGACGCCGCCCAGGCGACCTCGGAAAGCGCCCAGGCGGTGTCGGAAGTGACCCGCCACCTGGCCGAGGCCATCAACGAAATCTCGCAGCAGGTGACGCTGTCCAGCTCGGTCGCCCACGAGGCGGTGGCCAACATTTCCTCGACCTCGCAGCGGGTCAACGGCCTGGCCGAGGCGGTTAAGAAGATCGGCACCGTGGTCCAGCTGATCAGCGAAATCGCCAGCCAGACCAACCTGTTGGCCCTGAATGCGACCATCGAGGCGGCGCGTGCCGGCGAGGCCGGCAAGGGCTTCGCGGTGGTGGCGCACGAGGTGAAAAGCCTGGCCAACCAGACGGCCCGGGCCACCGAGGACATCACCAATCAGGTCGGCGCCATCCAGTCAGCCGCGCGCGAGGCGGTGTCGGCCATCGACGAGATCGTCGGCACCATCCGCCAGATGGACGAGATCACCGCGACCATCGCCCAGGCGGTGCAGAAGCAGGAAGCGGCGACGCGGGACATCTCGGCCAACATCGAGGACGTGGCCCAGAAGGCGGAAGAGGTGTCGCACTCGGTGGCGGTGGTGTCGCAGGTGTCGGCCCAGGCCTGCGGCGGCACCATCCGCGTGATCTGGAGCGCCAACCTGCTGAGCGAGGTGGTGCAGTCCTTGAGCAGCCGGGTCGAGCAATATATCCAGAAGGTCCGGTGAGCGGGTTGGGGGCTTGCGCCGTCCTGGTGGTGGCGGCCCTGTTCGCGCCGATTTTCCCGGAACCGGTCGGTCTGATCGCCGTCGGCCTGCGGCCGCTGGCTGCTGCCATGTTCATCCATGCCGCCGTCCGGGCCGGTGGCGGCTGCGGCTGCGCCGTCAGCCGTCCCTATGCCCTGGCCCTGGCCGGCAGCTTGGCTGCGCTGTTCAACCCCTCTGGCGTCTTCGTTGAAACCCGCTGGGGCTTCCCGCTGTTCCGCCCGCACGGGCCGGGCGAGTTCGCCGTCGTGGTGACGTTGGTGCTGGTGGCCTGGGGGCTGGTGGTGGCGGTCCCGCTGCTCCGCCGGCCGGGCGGATTGCCGCTGCTGATCTTGGTGCCGCTGCTGCTGGCGATGGCGGCGTCGAGCGTCCTGGCCCTGGCCTGATTCACCTGGGCTTATCCCGGTAAAATATT
>NZ_CACVCE010000042.1:0-17716 GCF_902729445.1 Magnetospirillum sp. LM-5
GTCATCTCTCATCCCACGAGAACAGCGATATAGACTGTCCCCAGAACCAAGAAGATCCCCATCAGTGGCATGCCCCAGCGGACATATTCCCGATGGGTGAATTGCAGACCGGCGGCGGCGGCGGATGCCAGTTCCGGATGCCGCTTCACGAAGCCGGAATATTGAGTCATGGCCAGGGATCCCGCCGTGGCGCCCGGCAGCGCAGCCACCGACCCCGCCATGATGCCCAGCGCCAGCGCCCACCAAGCCGCCTGACCGTCCCCGTCCAGGCGAAGCGTCGCCGCCACCGGGGCGAAGACCGCCGCCGAGGTGCCGCCGCCCACGAAAATAGTGACGGCGGCGGCCATCCACATCAAAAGGATGGCGCGGACGCGATCATGGGCGGCGGTAATGCCTTCGAGCCAGTTCACCGCCCAGTCGAGAATCCCCACCGAGGTCAAGGCCCCCACCATCACGAACAGGCCGCCGTAGAACAAGATGTCGGTGCCGCCGCAGGCCGAGAAAAACTCGTCATCCCTGAAGCGGCCCAATCCAAGCGCCGTCACCCCGGCGACAAAGGCGATCCAGCCCGGCCGCACCTTCAGCGGCCCCGCCAGGATCAAACCGGCGACGGTGACGCCGAAAATGATCAGTCCATAACTCAAAAGCCGACGGTCGATGGCACTGTGACGTAGCGCCTCGCCCCGGGCCCAGACCGGATCCACCGGAATTTCCGAGCCTTTCCAGTCGCCCAAACGCCGCTCGAAGAATACCAGCATCACCGCCAGCAAGATCAGGCAGGCAGGCATCATCCCGGCGATGAAATCGTTGAAGTGAAGCTTGCCCGCCGAGGCCAGAATCATGTTGGGGAAGTCGCCGATCATGGTCGAGGCCCCGCCCAGATTGGCGGCGATAATCTCGGCGATGATGACCGGCACGGGGTCGATGCCGGTGCGAAAGCACACCGTCAAGGTCACCGGAACCACCACCGCCACCGTCACCAAGGAGTTGCTGGCCAGCGAAATCCCGTAGGTCACCAGCGCCATCATCACCAAGATCCAGCGCCCTTGGCCCTGGGACAGTTCCGCCGTTCCGGCCGCCAGATAGGCATAGACGCCGGAGCGGGCCAGGAGGGCGGAAATGGCCGCCATGCCGAAGATCAGGGCCAGAGTCTCGAAATAGACGGAGCGCAGCGCCATGACCGGCGTGTAGCTGCCGCTGATGGTTCCGATCATCACCAATGCCGCCGCCCCGGCCAGAACGGCCAGATGGCTGCCCTCCGCCCACCGATAGATAACGGCGAACGTCGCGACGAACACGGCAAGGGTGAGAAGTCCGATCATCTAGTTATCCACCTTCGACAACATGACTTCATCGTAAGTCAGCGGCTCTTCCGAGAATGTCGGCTTGCTTGTATCTCCGGCTTCTCGCGCCTCGGCGCTGACATGCAGCGATTCGATACGGCGCATCTTGCCGCAGACCGCGGCCTGAACCGCCTCGCAAATGTCGTGGGCCTGCTCCACCGTATGCTCGGGATCGACGCCGATGATCATGTCGGCCCAGATGTCTTGGCCCACATAGCGGGCGCGCAGATGGATCACGCCGCGCACGCCGGGGACCCGCTCCGCCGTATCGACGATGCGGTTCTGCACCGCCTCGCCCGCGGTATGGTCCATCAGGCCGCGATAGGCATCCATGAAGACGACCTTGCCCAGCAGCAGCAGGTCGATGGTTTCCCACAGGGCGACCGCCGGATCGATCCACGGCATGTTGAGGTAATGGGCGCCGATGATACCCAGCGCCACGGCCCCCGAAGCGGTGGCGTCGCCATGGTGATGCTTGGCCATGGTCTTGATGATGGGACTGTTGGTCTCGATGGCGACGCAGCGGGAGTAGAAATACATGGCCACATTGACGCCGACGGAAACCAGCGCCGCCCACAGCACGATCAGATGCGGGGTGCGGTGCATGCTTTCATCCAACAAGATCTGGACGGCGTGGACCAGCAGATAGCCGGTCAGTCCGATGAAAACGACGCTTACCACCATGGACAGAATGAATTCGACCTTGCCATGGCCGTAGGGATGCTCCGCGTCAAGGGGCTTGCTGGAGATGGTGGTCCCGATGACCACCATCAGCGCATTCAGCATGTCCTTCAGCGAATACATGGCATCGGCGAGCATGGCCTGCGATCCGCCGATCAGACCGACGAACGCCTTCATGACCATCAGTACGGTGTTTACAGCCAGGCCGACCCAACCGATGCTCCTGCTGCAGACCGTGCAACCGCTCTTCCTCATCCTTACTCACTCCAAAGCCCCGACCCCGCCTTCAACCCAAGCGAAGGGATTCAGCGCTTGATGACGATGCTCTTCCCCGGCGACTTCTGCTTGCGCCGCGTCATGACGCTCGCCAGCACCGCGACGATGCCGGTGGCGAAACCGAGAAAAAACGTTATGCCCAGAACAACGAAATGCGGCGCAATCATCGCCAGTGGTCCCAGGCGGGTTTCGACCATATGCGAGTTGGACGACGCCAACAGCACGATCAACCCGCCGAACACCAACGATCCGATCAATCTTACCATGCCACTGTCCTAGACTGCCGCGTATCCCCGTCCCGCATATCGAACTCTCCCCCCGTCACGAGCCGGAGACGTCTCCAAGCTGACGCCAATACTGCGGCGGAAGCTCTTCCGCCAGACGCAAGGCGCCCCGGCAACCGTCGAAAGTGGGGTCCTTGACGCAGGTCACGTTCGCATCGCCGAAGGGACGCAGCTTTTCCTTGACGTAGGCCGCCAATCCGCGAATGCGCGAGCCGCCGCCGGCAAACACGATGTTTTGAAGCACGGTGGCCTGATATTCGGGCTGGAACGAACGCAGCAGCGTCTCGATGCTTTCGATAATGTCGGGCATCAGCGCCTCGCAGGCGATCTTCACCGGCTCGGTCACGTCAGCGCGCACGGGCTTGCCGGCGGCGCGGAACTCGAACGAGGCAACCTCGGTGGGGGTGCCGACGAAGGAGAACTGCTCTTTCACCGCGCAGGCGACATTCACGTTCATCTGCAGTTCGGGATGACGTTCCAAGATGGCGTTCTGGAGCCGCTCATCCACATAGTTGCCAGCCTTGGTCAGGGTAACCTGATCTTCGGGGCCGGGAACGGTGCCCTTCAGGGCGCAGATATCCGTGGTTCCTGCGCCGATATCGACGATGATGGTGTTGATCAGCTTGTCCAGGCCGTAGCCGACCATGAACGGTTCGGACACCACCAGGGCGGTATGAACCACCTCCTGAGCCATCTTGAGCAGCAGCGCCTTGTTGGCCGCCGACGCCCGCGCCGGCACGCCGATGACGGCGCAGATCTCGTCGTTGGGGCCGGGCTCGGCCGACTTCACCACATGGGTCAGCAGATGCCGCGCCACTTCGATGTCGCGGTCGCTGATCTCGCTCAGCACGCCGTCCTGGAGCGGATAGCGGATGTCCAGGTAGGAGCGCATCTCGAAAGCCTCGTCGCCGACCACATAGGGGCGGCCGAGCAGCTTCAAACCGATGACGTCCTTCGGGTATCCAACCACCGACTTCAGCAGGAACTTTTTGCCCCGGCTCGACATCACCGCAGTATGGGAAGTCCCAAGGTCGATGCCAAGGAACAATCTGTTCTTGGCCTGGCCTTCACCTTCACTCATTTTTGTCACTCCGTTCGCGTGCTAAATGACCAATTGACGGCTGCCAGCTATTTTTTCTTGCCCACCGTATCGCATTGAGACGTGGAGCAGGTCCCGCAACTTCCCTCGGCGGCCCCCGTCAGCCGACGCGCACCGGCGACGACGTTGTCCCCAATGACACGCCCCCCCTTGACCACGCCGCCGACGACCCCGGCACCAAGACTGAGGACACTACGCACCGCCGAACCGGCGATCCCGAAAATTCCACCGAGAAGGTCTTCGACGGGAACGTCCTGAACCGTGGTGGCCTTCTTTCTGACCGGCGGAGCCTTCCTCTTCTTCGCGGGCTCCCGGACGGGCTTGGCCGCTGGGGCAACGGAAGGGGGAGAGGCCAAAACCGGGGCCATGGCCGCAGCCGCCTGCATCAGTTCGGCAAGACCGAAATTAGTCGCCGGGGCGGGAACCGCCACCGCGTCCTCGATGCTTTCGGCCACCGGCTCGGAAACAGCCGCCTCATGAACCAATCCGGGCTCGGCCACCGGAAACTCGGGCTCCGGATCGGCTTCGGCCACAACCTCCACCGGCGCGACTTCGGGCTCGGGCTCGGCCACCGGAAGCTCCGGCTCCGGCTCCGGCTCGGCTTCGGCCACAACCTCCACCGGCACGACTTCGGGCTCGGGCTCGGCCACCGGAAGCTCGGGCTCCGGCTCGGCTTCGGTGGTCTGGATCGGCTGAACCTCGATCACCAGATCGGAGACGGACACCGTGATATCCGAAGTGATCGGCTGGGACGCCTCCAACTCGATGACGAAATTGCTCTCCGGGGTCTCGACCTCTTCCACGCGGCTGGGGGTCCGCCAGATCGGCTGCGACCAGCGGCTGACCAGATCGCCGACGGACGGGGATTCCGTGGGGCGGGTGGGGGCGGGGCTCGGCTGAACCGGCTCGATCCGGCCGCCGTGATTGGCCGACCAGGGCGAGCTTTCCAGCAAACTGGCCCAAATATCGCCTTGCTGCGCCGGCTTCAGCGACACGGCCAAAGTTGGCGTGGGATGGACCGTCACCGAGACGATCTCGGGCTCCGACGGCATTCCGCCGCCCGCCGACAAGCCTTCACCCTGGCTCCCGTCACCTTTGTCGCGATCTCGCCGGTTATTCGCCATTATCCAGCTCCACCATCAAAGGACAATCCAGAACTCTTGGCCATTGCGGTTGACCTTCAGCAAAATCTGCTGCCCGGCATTCGTCGCACCCTTAATGGCGGCGTCGAGACGAGCCGGACCGGCCACCGGCCGATTATTTACCTCGAGGATGAGGTCATTGGCCTGGAGCCCCGCCACGGCGGCCCGGGATCCGACCAGAACCTCGGCCACCTGGGCCCCCTTGGCTCCGGGAACCGGAACGGCGCCCGGCACACCGGTGATCGGACGCGGCGCCTGGAAGGTTTCGATCTCCATGCCCAGCCAGTTGAACTCGGTCGGAGGCTTCGGCATGACGGCCGGACCACCGGGAACCGCGGCCATGCCGGGTGCAGTGGGGGCCATGCCGCCTATGGGCGGCTGCGCCATGTCGGCCATGGCCGGAGCCTGGACCGCTGCGGCGGCCAGACCGGCGGGTCCAGCGACCAGGGTCATGTTGCGCACATCGCCATCGCGCAGGACGCCGAGCCGCACCGACCGTCCGGCATGCATCTCGGCCATGATGGCGGAGACTTCTTCCGGCAGACGGACAGGACGGCCGTCCACCTTGAGCAAGACGTCACCGGGCCGCAGCCCCGCCGTCGCCGCCGGAGTATTGGGCGTGACGCCGGAGATGAACACTCCACGTCCGACCGGTACGCCGGTCTGGGCTCCAAGGCGCTGCGACATGGGAGTCAAGGCGGCGCCCAAAAGCGTGACCCGGCCGGTTCCGGCGGCGGTCGACTGCCCGCTGCGCGGCCCCTGAATATTGATGGCCAGGCTTCCCGGCGGCTGCGCGAAGCGGTAAGCCCCCCCGCCGAGTCCCGGTGCGGCGATGGGCGCGGCACCGCCCAGCATCTGATGGCAATTGGCGCAGTTCATGTTCTGACGGCCGTCGGTATGGGGCGAGACGGCGCCCATGGGAATCGGCGGCGGCGGAATCGGGGCGGCGATGGGCATCATCGGCGCGGGCCGCCCGTTTCCGGCCGGAATCAGATCGTGGCAGGTGGTGCAATCCATGTTCTGGCGGCCATCGGTGTGGGGCGCCCTAGTCCCGGCGAAAATGGCCGGACCCGCCGCGCCCACGCCGCCGCCCATGGGGCGCTGCATGGCCACCAGGCCCATGGAGGCCCCTTCGGCGGTGGAGGTCGGCAGCCAGCCCACTTCATCCAAGATGAACAGGCGGGCCTGATTGCTGGGCACGGCGAAGCCGATTCCGGCAAAGGCGCCGTTGGGGGTGTAGATGGCGGTATTGATGCCGACCACCGTCCCGTTGGAAATCACCAGCGGACCGCCGGAATTGCCCTGGTTGATGGCGGCGTCGGTCTGCAGCAGGTTGGAATGGGTCACGCCCTCGATCACCATGGACTTGCGCTTGGCGGAAATGATGCCGCGGCTGACGGTCATGTCCAGACCGAAGGGAGTCCCGATGGCGATCACTTCGTCGGCGACCTGCACCCCGTCGCTGTCGCCCAGAACGGCGGCTGTCAACGGCGTCTTGGGGGCGACCTTCAGCAAGGCGAGATCCAGAGCCTCGTCCATCTTGATGATTTCGGCGGAATAACGGGTCGAGCCCACGTCGTCCTGCACGGTAACGAACACCGAATTGGCGCCGCGCACCACATGGTAGTTGGTGACGATGAAGCCGTCGTTACGGACGATCACGCCGGTGCCGATGTTTTCCACCGAGCGGGTGGCGGGATTGGCGAAATGGGGCAGTCCGTCAGGGTTGGCCAAGCCCAGGGGATCGGGCATGGCCTGCCCGTTGGCCGATGACGCGGTCACGGCGACAACGCTGTTGCGCAGCAAGGTGACGACGCTGGAGAACGGCCCCCCGGCCCCAATGGGAGCCGGTCCGAAATCCACCATGGGAGGCATGGTCGCGATAGCACCGGCGGCCGAGGGCGGCGCCACGCGGGCACCAGCCGGAACCGAGATGGCCGGATTGGCGGCTGCCGACGGCCCGCCCTGCTGTACCGGAACATTGACGGCAGGGCCGGTGCCCCGCCCCATCTGCTCCAACATGGCGCCGAGACGAAGACCGCCCGAGGACTGCCGGTAAATGAAGGCGCCAAACAGGACGACCAGGGCAACCACGCCCATGAGCATCAGATAGCGCTTCAGATCCTTGCCGCAGGAAGCATCGCCGCGCCCGCCGTCTTCTACGTCACCATTGAACATGGCCATCAACCATCGATGTCAGGGTCTGAAGCGGTCCCCTTGTTGGAACGAGGCAACCGCACGGATTGCACCCCGGAGGCCAACGCGACCAAGCCAAGGATGAGCAGGGCCACCGGCACCGCTCCGCGCAGGAACTCGGTCACCGACCACCACCATGCCGTCACCCCCAGCAATCCGAGGGCAAGCACCAGCAGTCCGAAAATCACGCTTGGCATAAACGTTACTCCAGTCTTGATGCAGAGCGAATGGCGCTACGCCACCCCGTCGTCCCCTGGGGCGTCGTCGCCGCCGCCGTCACGCGCCTCGCGTTTCAGCAGGCGCAATGCATACGCCGATATAATCAAGTTTCCAACACCAGTAAAGACAAAAGGTGCCGGCGGGCCAACAAAATCAAATAAAAACCCACCGACCTGAACAAAGAAAATAATACCAATACACCCAATAACATTAAATGCGCCAAGCACAGACCCAAGCAAATCCCTAGGCGCGTAGTCAACTGTTAATATTTGAGGTGCCACAAAACAACCAGCCTGCCCGGACGCAATCAACAAGATGGGCAGTACGATGAACCAGTCAAACGGATTGATGATGAAACCCAACATTATGAATCCCAGGGCGGACAGCACCATCCCGAGCAGAACCGCCTGAATGCGGCCGAAATGCTCGATAAACGACCGCCAAACCGGGATCGAGAGCATGACCACCGCCCCCATCAGCCCGATCAAGATTCCGGCCCGCGCCGCCGCCTCGGCCTGCCCGACCTTGATCAGATCGGCAAAGTAGATGAACCACAGCATGAGGAAGAGCCCTACGAACACCATGTCGCTGCGGGCGAACAGCGAACTGGCGAAAGCCAGGCGCAGGCGGGGCTCCGCCTTCACCAAGCTCCAGACCGCCCGCCAGGGAACCGAGGTTTCCTGGGTGCGCGGAGCGACATCCACCAGGAATTTCCCCGCCAGCCAAGCACTGGCCAGGGAGACCGCCGCCGTCAGCAGCATGGTCACGGCGATGCCCGCATGGGCCGGGATCTGCATCAAAACAGCGTAGACCAGCGTCACCCCGAAGGCCATCATGAACGCGGTATTGGACATCAGGCGCGCCCGGGTGTCGTCGTCGCTGAAATCCCCGGCCAGGGCCGACAATTGAGGCCATACCGCGCCGCTGCCCGCCGACATGATGACCCGCGAAACGTAATAGACGACCAGCGCCCCGATGGAGGCACCGCCGATCCAGGGGCTGAGCGGCGCGATCACCGCACCGATGGCGGCGACCAGAAAACCGGCCACGATGATCCTGACCCGTCCGATCCGATCCGACAGGTAGCCGAGATAGGCGAAGATGAAGAGATCCAGAACCTCGGTCACCACCTGCACATTGGCATTGACGGCGCCGGCGGTTTCGAATGAGATATTAAGAACGTTTCGCAAGAATAGCGGCTGAATAGCAACCACCAGGGTCATGAAAACCATGCACAACGCCGACAGCAAATAAAGGGCGTTGTGCTGGCGCACTTTAACTTCTGCCGCAGCCGCGTCCACTCGAGACACCCATCACCTCTGATTCGGTCAGACTATAACAGCGAGTCGGGGCGGTTGACAACACATAAACACAGGGTTCATACGAAGGTACCCCGCAATCCGCCGCTGCAGCGGATTGCGTATATATGCTCGAAACAAGAAGTCTCGATTTCCTGCCGCCGCCCTCGGATTCGGATCAGATGCTCTCTTCACCAGAAGATAACGATAATCGAACGCAACATGCCGAACTTTCCCGCATGCGGACTTATGCTACGGCTTTGCTTGCCTTGATCTCCGCTGTGTTCGCATTCTCCGTTTGGGGGGAGAAAGCCTGGCCCTGGCTGGCGCCGGTTCGGGCCTTCGCCGAAGCCGCCCTGGTCGGCGGCATCGCCGATTGGTTCGCGGTTACCGCCCTGTTTCGCCATCCTTTCGGACTTCCCATCCCCCACACCGCCGTCATTCCACGCAATCACGGCCGGATCGCCGCCGCCATCGGCCGGTTCGTCGCCGAGAACCTGCTGGCGTCGCAGGCGCTGGCCCAACGGCTGGAGGAACTCGATACCGCCGGACGGCTGGGGCGCTGGCTGGCCCGGCCTGAGACGGTGGCTATGATCGCCGCCCGGATCGCCGGATCGCTCCCCCCCATCGTCGATACAATCGGCGAGCAACGGTGGCGCAGCACCATCGGCGGCGGTCTGCGCAAGGTGGTCGATACCGCCATCACCGCCCCGCACATGGCCAACATCTTGTCCTACATGGTGGGGCGCGGCTATCACCACGCCATCTTGGATCATCTGGTGACCGAGGCCCGCTCCTTCGTCGCCCAGAACCGTTCCTTCATCCGCGCCAAGGTCGCCAAGGAATGTCCGGAATGGCTGCCGCTGTGGGTGGAGACCCAGATCGCACAGGGCGTCGCCCAAGGCATCGACGGCTCACTGGGGGAGCTGACCGCCCCCGACCATCCCTGGCGGCTGAAATTCGAGCTCTTCGTCCACGAAACCATCGACGGCATGACCAATTCGCCGCATTTTGCCCAGCGGATCGAGGAGCTCAAGATGCAGGTTCTCGACGATCCCGCCCTGGATGCCTATCTCCGCCAGTTGGGAAGCAGCGCCTACGACCACCTGATGGAGGAGGCCGAGACCATGGAGATGCTCCTTGAAAACGGCCTGCGCGAGATCGGTCAACGGCTGGAGCACGACACCGCCATGCGTGCGACCCTGAACCGCTGGCTGCGCGACGCCACCGAAGCCTTGCTGGTGCCCCGACGCGAGCTGATAGGCTCGCTGATCACCGATCTGGTCATGCGCTGGCGCACCCCGTTCCTGATCGAGAAGCTGGAAAGCCATGTGGGCAAGGATCTTCAGTATATCCGCATTAACGGCACCGTGGTCGGCGGCCTGGTAGGATTGGCCATCTACACGGTCACGACGCTGGCTCAGCGCTAGAGTGCATCAGCTCGTTCTTCTAGAGTTTCTCTATTTTTGATTCGGCTTGAATGCGAGAAACTCTAGGCTCGGCGGGAGCGGGCGGAGCCTCCGCCGACGGCGGGACACTCGCGGGGGTGGGCGGATTTTCCGGCTTGTGGGCCGGGCGCGTCCATTGGATTGCGGCTCCGGCGCCGCAGGCCGAACAATAAGGCGCCCATGACCCCGAGGTCGCGCCGCAAGCCTCGCACACCCAGGTGGGCGCTGCCGCAGCTTCGCGTTCACGGCGGCGCCAGATTTCAGCTCGCTCCGCTCCGCCAGGCTCCTTGTCCTCGATCTCGGCCATCAGCCGACATCCCAACGCATCGGGCGCGATCTTCAGCGCCGCCATGAGGTGACGGCGGGCGACGCCCCATTTGGCGGCGGCGACGGCCGCTTCCCCGGCGGCAAGGTGGCCTTCGGGATCATGCGGAGCCCATTCTGCCAGGGCCTCAAGCCGCTTCAAACGGCTTTCAGCATCGTCTTCGTGCCACAGCGGCGCGCAGGTTTCCAGCAAAATCCGGGCGGGAGCGCTCCGCCAGACCGCGGCCAGGACCGCTTCGGCTTCGGACCGGCGACCTTCGGACACCTCCTGCCGAAGCACGTGCAGAGCCGCCGGGAGAAAGCCCGGATCGGCGGCCAATGCCTCACGCGCCAGCCGTAAGGACCGAGCGGGATCGTCCTGGGAGTCCAGGCATGCCTGCCCTTGCAGCACCACGGCCCGCCATCGCGCGGCCAAGGCCGGCGACAATCGCCCGGCGGAAAGAGTGGCGTCGATGCATGCCTGGGCCGCCGCCCACTCCCCATCCCGGAGTTTGGCGGCAAAGGCGGCCGCATCCTCGGCGCTGGGATCGGCGGGGGCGCCAGGCGTCTCGACGACGGCCACAGGAGCGGGCGGCGGCGCAGCCTTGACCGGCGGCGGCGGCTCTCTTTCGACCACCGGCGGTGCGGGCGGCTTCTTCGCGAACAGCCGTCCCTTGGCCGGCTCGGGCCGGAGCGTCGCCGCCGGAGGCGCAGCGGGGCGCGGTATCAGCCGGTCCAGGCGGGCAGCAAGCTCGGGACTGTCCAGCAACCGGGCCGCCTCTGCTCCGAGGCGGCGGCCGTCGCCGACATCGCCGCTTTCGGCCGCGTCCAGCGCCGCCAAAAGGGCGAGCATTCCCTTTTCCCGTCCCCGGGCCTGTCGCGACTTGCCCAGCTTGGCAGGAAGATCGGCCACCAGCGCCGACAGCCGCGTCAGGCCGGAAAACAGCATGAACACCGCCAGAAGAATGCCGAGAAGCACGGGGATATTGGTGTCCACATACCAACCCAGCCATTCCACCTGCACCGTCCCGGCATTGTCCGAGAACCACAAAGTGGCCGCCACCACCGGCGACATGAAGATCAAAAGGACGATAAGGCGCAACAGCATGGTCACTCGTCCCGGGACGCGGCGACGGTCATAACCGTCGCCGACAGTTCAGACAACACCGCGTCCACGGTCAGACGCAATTCCGCCGCTTCCAGCCAGGGCTGGATGGCAGCCATGCCGGGACCTTCGGCATGGCGCAGCACCGTGACCGCCCCGGCCAGATCGCCGCCCGCCAGCAGCCGGGAGGCGCTGTTTAAGGCCCCGTCGATGCCTTCATTGCTGTTTTCCGCCCGCCGGACCACCACCGCAGATCCCAGCCAATGCCGGATATTGGCAGGAATCCAGCTACTTTCGGCCACGTCGTCGAGCTTGCGCGCCGCCGCCGCCGTCATGCGGAAGCTCTCGGCCAGGGCCACGCGGGAGACCACCCCGGTCCCCGCCCCCATGGTCAATGGCGCCAGCTTGTCGGCGCCGCCCTTCTCGGCCAGAGCCAGGGCCGCCTTCAATTGGGCGGGATAAGGCGTGCCCCGGTCCACCGCTTCCCGCAGTTGCCCCAGCACCGCCAGGAACAAGGGTGCGCGGTCGCGGCGTTCGGCGATGCGACGAAAAGCCGCTTCCGCCTTTTCCACCGCGCTGGACAACTTGGCGGCGCCCCCTTCGTCGGTCGCCAGCTTGCGGACCACGTCCAGATCGCCCTTGATGGCGTCCACCTCGGCGGACAGACGCGCCATCTGCGCCTGATCGGCGGCGGCGGCTGCCTCCTTGCGCGGTTCGTGCTCCTGCTTGCGGATCACGGCTTCAATCACGGTCAACCGCCGGTCGGTCTCCGCCAGCCGCATGGCCAAAGGCCCCAGGGAGGCTTCCAGCATCTCCACCCGTTCGTCCAAGCCGGCCGGTCGGGGCGCGGCGGCCGTGGAGCCCATCTCGTCCCCCAGCCATTTGGCCCACGGGCCGGGAAGGCCGCCGAGACGCGGCGCCAGCAAGGGCCAAGCCAGCACGCCGCCCACCAGGATCACGGCCAGATAGAGAACCACCACCTGACCGCCTCCGTCCCGGCGTCGCGCGGGGCGGCGTCCGCCTAGGGGCTGTTCTTTTTCGTTGCTATCCATCAGGCTCCGCTTCCACTGGCTTCGCTGCCGCCGACCAGGCAGGCAGGTCCGCCGGGGCGATCTTCATGATCGCCGACCTTTTTGGCAAGCCATTAATAAGTGCCGCGAGCGACCTGCGGACGCGGCCCGCGCACGGCCCCGCGGGGCTCCCGAAACGAAACATCCCGACGCCCGCCAAAGCGAGACGTCGAGATGCGCATCATCGGGTCCGAAGATCAGATCCGGTCGGCGACCCAGCTGATCAGGGGCAACTTCCACGCCCGCTGGAACACTACGGAAACCAGCCCGAGTAGGGAGAACACCAGAACCCCCATGGACGAGAAACCGAAAATCCACTTCCCCAGAACGGGAACATGCAGCGCGAACAGCGCCAAAACGCCCCACATCCAGATCACCAGCCCCTGCTTGGCGTGGAAGTAGACGAATTCGTCGTCCCGATCCACCAGAAGCGGAACGAAGCACAAGACGCTGAGATAGGACAGCGCCGCCATGACCGTCGTGCGCGCACCGAGCGTGCTGCGAAGGATAGCTTCAGTCATTCCCCCCTCCTCCTCGTTCAGGCCAGCGCGTCGCGCAGTTCGACTTCCTCGTCGCTCTGCGCCGATTCGATATCACGGCTCTTCATATACGCGTAAACCGCCCCGGCGCCAACAACGCCGAGAATGATCGGCCCCCACGCGCCCAGACCGAGACCCAGGCCGAGGCCGAGGCCCTTGCCGGTCCAGATGGTTCCACCGACGACCTTGGCACCGGCGGCGGCCTTGCCCGCGCCGAGGGCGACCTTGGTCCCGGCGCCCTGGGCGGCGGCAACATTGGCAGGAGCCGCCGGAGCGGCAACGGCGGTGGCAACACCCGTCTTGGCGGCGATGCCGGTCTTGGCGGCGGCGCCGGTCTTGGCGGCGGCGCCGGTCTTGGCAGCCCCAGCCTTGGCGGCAGCGCCCTCGCGCTCCATCTCGCCCATGGCGGCGGCGGCCTTGGTTCCGGCCGGGGCCCCTGGGGGGCAAATAACTCCGTTGGCGATCTGAGCTGGCACCTCGGTTCTCCTCACAATCAAGTAGCGCGGGGCTGAAAACGCCAGCCCCCTTCAGACTAGCGGCATCAATAACATGAGATCATTGCTGAGGACAACACGTTACGAGGACAACGTCACGACAGCGGAGAAGTTGCGACCAACTATTATTTTCTCTTTTAGAAGAGCAAAAGAGAATTATTCGCACTTTCCCGCCTTTGGCGTCCTGCAGCCGCCGCAGCCGAGACCGCAACCTTTGCCCAGATAGAAACGCCGCGCCGCCCAGGCCCCCACTAAAACGACCACGGCGAGCGCGGCGGTCACATCCCAAAGATCAAGCATGACGAGCACCTCATGGCCGGGGACTTTCGAGTGCCACAGGAAACAAGCCACCGTCAACATCCAAAGGGATCGTTCCCAAGCCGACCAGGATTGAATACGTCAACCCCGTCCGGTTTGGCGCGCATGCAAATCACTCTCAACAAAGTATCTGGAGATGATAGCGCATAGTCATCCCCAGCCGAAGATCACATGACCCGAAGAGAAGTTGAGAGGAGCTATCAACGCATTTTCTGTTTGCCTGGGCTCTTGTTTCAATTATTCTTGCCAGGCTGTACGTGAGGATTCGGAGTGTAGAGTCATGGCAGCTCAGGTTGGAGGGCAGATTTTGGCGAACGCCGCCGCCCCGGCAAAGGCTTCGGCTGCCGCGGGGATCGGGACCGGCGGAGCCGCCCTCGGCGTCGGGAGCGGCATCATCGCCTCTCCGGTCGGGACAGCCGCCATCGGCAACGCCATGCTGACCGGCAAGGGTGTCTGTCTCGGGCTCGGACTGGGACTCGGTGCCTGGGGACCCGTGCTTGTCGGCATCGCCGGGCTGGCGGGCGCCGCCTATCTGGTCGGCAAATTGAAAAACTGCAAGGCGGAGGTTGATGCCGCCGCCGATGCGACTTAAGTGAGGATACGACAATGGCTGAGGCAATCTTGCTCGAAACCGAAAACACCCCCTGCAGCTGCCGCTCCTATCTGATGGCGGGCCTGAGCTATCTGGGCATTCTCTGCTTCGTTCCGCTGCTGATGAGCCGGGACGACGAATATGTGTACTTCCACGCCAAGCAGGGCTTGGTGTTGTGGATGTGGAGCGTCCTGGCCATGTTCGCCCTGCATCTTCCCCTGATCGGCAAGTGGCTGTTTGGTTTCTCGTCCATGGGCGTGCTGGTTCTGTCGGTGGCTGGTCTGGCCTCGGTGGCGCTGCGCCGCACCTGGCGCCTGCCGCTGGTCGGTTATTTCGTCGCGTTGATCTGATCCAAAGCCGCTCAACAAGCCCGCCGGTTTCAGGCGCAAAGCGGCATTCTCGCCGCCGTAAGGAAAGACAGACACGATGCAGGACCTTCTCCTGGCCAAGGTCGAAAGCGCCATGCAGGCGTCCCAGGTTTCCGCCCTCGCCGGTCAGACCGCGACGGTCACCAAGGTGTCGGCGGCCACCAATCTCGCCACCATCACCCCCACCGCCGCCGGACAGGCGCCAATCATCGTCAAGCTGGACGCGACCCGGCAGGTGGTTGAACTGCAGGCTCTGGTCGGCAAGACCGTGATGGTCGGCAAGACCCCCGCCGCCATCGGCGGTATCGGCAACTGGATCGCCTTGACCCCGGTCACCAGCGCCAAGGCCGCCGCCGCCGCCACGGGCGCGGGACAATTGGTGATGATGAAGGTGGAAGGCACCGCCGCCGCCGTCAACCTGCCCGCCCTGGCCGGCAAGAGCTTCACCATCGCCCAGCCCCCCGTCGCCGCCGGGACCAAGGCGGCCGGCATGCTGTATCTGAACCCGGTCGGCGGCGGCGATCTGATCGCCATCAACGTCCAGAACGCCGCGACCCAGACCGGCGGCCTAGTGGGCAAGACCTTCGTGGTCGCCCCCAGCCCCGTCATCGGCGGCACCACCGGCAAATTCCTGGTCCTGAAGCCCCTGACCGCCGGAGCGGGCAAGGCCGTCGGCGGCGGCGCCATCGCCGCCAAATTCATTCCGGCCGCCGTCACCGGCACCGGCGGAGCCGCCGCCGTGGGCGCTGGATCAGCCTCGTCGCTGCTGACCGCCGGAGCCGGCACCGTCACTCCCATCACCGCCGCCGGAACCGGCAGCGCCATGCTGTCCGCCAAGGGGCTTGGCCTCGGCCTCGGTCTGGGACTCGGCGCCTGGGGGCCGTTCCTTCTGGGGGCTGCCGGACTGGCCGGGGCCGCCGCGCTCTATGTCTGGGCGCGACGCCGCCACGGCACCCCCGACCTGTCCGATGATGCGCTCCTGGCTGCGGCCGGGGAAGAATAAGACCTACATCCAAACCACAAGGACCATCGTAATGCCCTTTCACCTTGCCCCCTATCTGGCGAAATCCGTTCCCGGCGTCGGCGTTCTCGGCGCCCTGGTCGGCGGCGCCGCCGCCTTGGCCAAGAACGTCCGCCTCCTGAAGGAAAAGCGCATCACCAATACCGAAGCGGCCATCGATACCGGCAAGGAAACCGTCGGCGCCGGCCTGGCCACCGCGCTTTCCGCCGTGGCCGCGACCGCCGTCGGCGGCGGATTGGTTGTATCGCTGGGCACCGCCTTGGTGGCCGGCGTTGCCGCCAAATATGCCTGGGATCGCGGCGTCGATCTGGTCGAGAAGGAACTGAACCGCGGCAAAGCTGCCAACGGCGCTTCCGACGAGGACATCTTGCGGGACGAACTGGCCTGACGCCCCCCGTTTCGGCCGGCCGCCCGCTTCGGGGCGGCATGGCAGGAACCAAGCGGGGCAGAAAACACCCCACGACGGATGGGTCATACCAAATCCCGATGAGGCTGACTCATCTGGATTTGGTTAGCCCCCCCTCCCGGGGATCGAAATATATTTCGATGGCCGCGCGCCTTATGGCGCGGAAGCCAAGCCGCCACGGGCGGTGCCCGGCGACTGTGGGCGATCCCGGTGATCGGTTGCGATCACTGGGATCTGGTATCAGTCTGTCGAAAGGTTGATCTTGCGCATTCCCTTGACGTAGAACCGCCGATGCCGAGCCAGGGCGGCATGGTTTCGCATGATGGAATCGCAGTCGGGGCAGCAGATCAGCTTGACCGAGGTGTCATACGGACTCCGGTTGATTGATTCGTGATTTTGGGGATTCCCGACGGGGTTGGAGGAATCTAGAATCGGAAGCCATGATTCGGTAGAGGAGGCTGAGCATGGCGGTGACGGTCGCGGATCACTTGAGCGTGTCGGAGTTGGAGACCTGCTATCGGGCTTCGAGCGAGACGGTGGCGAAGAGCCACTATCATGCGATCTGGCTTGTGGCGAAGGGGCGCGGCATCCGCGAGGTGGCGGAGGTTCTTGGCTTCGCCCCCCGCTGGGTGGAGCTTCTGGTGGCGCGCTACAACGCCGATGGCCCTGGGTCTCTTGGTGACCAGCGACGCGGCAACGGTCGTCCGGCGCGGATTCTGACCGATGAGGTTTTGATGGCGCTGGCGGATCGGCTGCGCGAGCCGCCCGATGACGGCGGCTTGTGGACGGGGCCCAAGGTGGCGTCGTGGATCGCGGCCCGGCTGGGCCTGGCCAAGGTTCATTCTCAGCGGGGCTGGGATGCCTTGAAGAGGATCGAATGGTCGATCCAGGTTCCCCGTCCGCGCCATCCGCGGGCGGCCGGTGCCGACGAGCACGAGACGCTCAAAAAAACATCGATGCGGCGATCTCCCAGGCGCGTGACCGTCACCCCGACAAGCCGGTCGAGGTCTGGGCCACCGACGAGCACCGCCTCGGGCTGAAGCCGGTCCATCGCCGGGTCTGGGCGCCGGTGGGCGAGCGCCCCATCGCCCTCGGCCATCACCGCTTCGAGTGGCTGCACCTCATCGCTTTCGTCGAACCGACCGGAGGCGAAACCGTGTGGTACCTCGTCAATGCCGTCAACAAGCCTCTGTTCGAAGCCGTTCTCGACACCTTCGCCAAGGAAGTCGGCGCCGGCCACGACCGCGTCATCGTCCTGGTTCTCGACAACGCCGGATGGCACGGCCCAGCCGGCCTGGCCGTTCCGGAGGGCGTCATCCTCGTCTTTCTGCCGCCATACAGCCCAGAACTCCAACCCGCCGAATGCTTGTGGCCCCTGGTCGATGAGCCAGTCGCCAACAGGCATTTCCAAACCCTGGCCGAACTCGACATGGTCGTCGCCGAAAGGTGCGCGTCCCTGGGAAGCGAAACCATTCGCGCCCACACCGATTTCCACTGGTGGCCCCAGCCCATTA
>NZ_CACVCE010000043.1:0-17953 GCF_902729445.1 Magnetospirillum sp. LM-5
TACCTTGGTGATCGCAGCGGTCAGCGAGGTCTTGCCATGGTCGACGTGACCGATGGTGCCGATGTTGCAGTGCGGCTTGTTACGCTCGAATTTAGCCTTGGCCATCTCTTCTCAACCCGTCGGTTCGGCGGCGCCGGAAAGGGCCGCATTGGTCGTCGAACAAATCAAACCCGTAGGACAGCGCTTGGAGCGGGTGAAGGGAATCGAACCCTCGTCGTAAGCTTGGAAGGCTTCTGCTCTACCATTGAGCTACACCCGCTTGCGCCCACGCCCGCGCGGCCCCTGAAAGGAATGGTGGAGGGGGTTGGATTTGAACCAACGTAGGGTTACCCCGGCAGATTTACAGTCTGCTGCCATTGACCGCTCGGCCACCCCTCCACGCCGCCATCGGACCCGAAAGCCCGGCGACGGGAGACCGGAACTATGGGAATTTTCGTCGGCTTGTCAACTCGAAAAGAGAGGATTAAGACATTCCCTTATGACTCAACGAGATTCCCGGCCCCGTCCGCCCGCCCGCAACCATCCCGACCGGCCCAAGGCCGGCGCGAAGGCCGCCAACGACCGCGATCGTGGCCGCAAGCCCGAGCGCCCGTCCGGCGGCGGCACCTGGCTTTACGGGGTTCACGCGGTGTCGGCTGCGCTGGCCAACCCGGCCCGTAAGCTGCGCCGTCTGCTGATGAGTGCCGAGATGGCCAAAAGCCATCCCAACCAGCAGGGCGAAGTGGTCGAGCGGGCCGAGCTGGACCGCCATCTGCCGCCCGGCGCGGTGCATCAGGGCATCGCGGCCCTGGTCGATCCGCTGCCCGAGATCGGGCTGGAGGACATCGCCCGCCAGGGTCAGATGCAGGAGCGCGCGGTGGTGGTGCTGTTGGATCAGGTCACCGACCCGCACAATGTCGGCGCCATCATGCGTTCGGCGGCGGCGTTCGGTGCCCTGGCGGTGATCGCGCCGGACCGCCACGCCCCCGACGAGACCGGCACCCTGGCCAAATCGGCCTCGGGGGCGCTGGAACGGATGCCGCTGGTCCGGGTCACCAATCTGGTCCGCGCCCTGGAAACCCTGAAGGCCCACGGCTTTTGGGTGGCTGGTCTGGCCGGCGAGGCGAAGGACACCCTGGCCGGAGCCAAGCTGTCGGGACGGGTGGCTTTGGTGCTGGGGGCCGAGGGCGACGGGCTGCGTCGGCTGACCCGCGAGCATTGCGATCTGTTGGTGCGGCTGCCGATGACCGGCGAGATGGAAAGCCTGAACGTGTCGAACGCGGCCGCCGTGGCCCTTTACGAACTGTTCCGCTAGCACTTGCGAAGCGGCGGCCTTCGTCTTAGGTTGCCCCCGATGCCGGTTTAGCTCAGCTGGTAGAGCACCTGATTTGTAATCAGGGGGTCGCGGGTTCGAACCCTGCAACCGGCACCATTTCTATCCGTGAAATCAACCGTCTTGCTATTGCGCGAATGTTGGGCAAACTCGGACTGGTAGCCGGAGGATAGTCATGGGCGTCGCCGCCACCATACCCGAAGCTCTGCTGAAGCAGGTGGTGTCCGTGTTCGGGCCGCGCAGGGTCATCCTGTTCGGCAGCCGGGCGCGTGGGGATGCAAGAACCGACAGCGATTTCGATCTGGTGGTGGTACTGGACGACGACGTGCCGAACGAGCGACTGTCGTCGAAGCGGCGCTATGAGGCGCATCGCGGTTTCCCTGCTCCGGTGGATATCATCCCCTGCCGGGAAGGTGTTCTGAAAGAGCGTGGTCGGGCCATCGGCTCTTTCGCCCATACTGTGCTGACCGAAGGCGTGGTGGTCTATGAGCGGAGCTGAGCCGGTCAAAGCCCAATGGGCCGAAGCCGCGTTATGGCTCGCCAAGGCCGATGACGACATCCGGGTCGCCAGCATGACGCTGGCGGCGGACCCGCCCATGCTTGATCCGGCGGCCTTTCATTGCCAGCAGGCGGTGGAGAAAATCATCAAGGCGTTGCTGGTCGCTGCTGCGGTCGCGGCTCCGCGCACCCACGACATCGAAATGCTGGCGGGAAAAGCCGCCCCGTTCTATCCGGCCCTGGAACAGCAAATGCTGTCGTTCGCCCGCCTGACCGAATGGCTCACCGCGTCTCGCTATCCCGATCTGGGCGGTGGCCTGGGAGAGGAGATCGGTGATGTGGCCGACATGCTGACCGCCGTTAAGGCGTTCCGCCAAGAGGTGGCGGGGTTAGGGCCGTCCTGATGGATAGCCCCCAGAACAAGCGTCTTCGACCCATGGCAATAATCAAGACTTGGTGACGCAGGCTTGTTCTTTGTAATCAGGTGGGCGCGGGTTCGAACCCTGCACCGGCACCATTTTCCTCGGCTAACAGATGGTCAGGCGGGCGCCGTCCGGGGCGAACTCGAAGACATAGTCGCGATCGGCGCAGGCCAGGACGTTGGTGGTGCCCAGATCGAAATCGGTTACGGACTCGGGCGGCGGGGCATCGGCCAGCCAGCGATCCATGCAAAGCCGGAACAGGCCACGCATCGAGGCCTGCAGACCGTGGCCGGGAACCTTGAACACCCGCCCGTCCAGATCGTCGGGGCCGATCAGCCGAAGGGCATGATGGCGGCCCTTTTGCTTCAGCAATTCGGACAAGGCTTGCTTGGCCTGGGGGCTGGCGACGTCGTCGATTTCGCCGTGATAGGAATAGGCAAAGGTGGCGCTGGGCAGGTGATAATGCCCAGGCGTTGCCAGGAATTTCGGTGCCAGTGTCCTTAATTCCAATGTCCGCGTTATCGCCCCCATCTCCCATAACCCGCCCGTCCCCTTCCGGCCCAAATCGGTCGTTTTGGGTCATAGGCACAACCGCCTTCCCCCGGCCCGAGCCGCCGTCCCATGGTGCACTCCTGGTGCACTTCGCTGTGAAAAACGGCCATACGCGGGGATGCGCCGCGACAACGGTCTGAGCGTAACCCATTCAAATCATTTATCTTCCCGTGTTGCCAAATATCCCCGCCAGCCGATTTCCTCTTCTTTGTAATCAGGGGGGGCGCGGGTTCGAACCCTGCAACCGGCACCATTTTCCTCGGCTAACAGATGGTCAGTCGGGCGCCGTCCGGGGCGAACTCGAAGACATAGTCGCGATCGGCGCAGGCCAGGACGTTGGTGGTGCCCAGATCGAAATCGGNGCGATCGGCGCAGGCCAGGACGTTGGTGGTGCCCAGATCGAAATCGGTCACGGACTCGGGCGGCGGGGCATCGGCCAGCCAGCGATCCATGCAAAGCCGGAACAGGCCACGCATCGAGGCCTGCAGACCGTGGCCGGGAACCTTGAACACCCGCCCGTCCAGATCGTCGGGGCCGATCAGCCGAAGGGCATGATGGCGGCCCTTTTGCTTCAGCAATTCGGACAAGGCTTGCTTGGCCTGGGGGCTGGCGACGTCGTCGATTTCGCCGTGATAGGAATAGGCAAAGGTGGCGCTGGGCAGGTGATAATGCCCAGGCGTTGCCAGGAATTTCGGTGCCAGTGTCCTTAATTCCAATGTCCGCGTTATCGCCCCCATCTCCCATAACCCGCCCGTCCCCTTCCGGCCCAAATCGGTCGTTTTGGGTCATAGGCACAACCGCCTTCCCCCGGCCCGAGCCGCCGTCCCATGGTGCACTCCTGGTGCACTTCGCTGTGAAAAACGGCCATACGCGGGGATGCGCCGCGACAACGGTCTGAGCGTAACCCATTCAAATCATTTATCTTCCCGTGTTGCCAAATATCCCCGCCAGCCGATTTCCTCTTCTTTGTAATCAGGGGGGGCGCGGGTTCGAACCCTGCAACCGGCACCATTTTCCTCGGCTAACAGATGGTCAGTCGGGCGCCGTCCGGGGCGAACTCGAAGACATAGTCGCGATCGGCGCAGGCCAGGACGTTGGTGGTGCCCAGATCGAAATCGGTCACGGACTCGGGCGGCGGGGCATCGGCCAGCCAGCGATCCATGCAAAGCCGGAACAGGCCACGCATCGAGGCCTGCAGACCGTGGCCGGGAACCTTGAACACCCGCCCGTCCAGATCGTCGGGGCCGATCAGCCGAAGGGCATGATGGCGGCCCTTTTGCTTCAGCAATTCGGACAAGGCCTGCTTCGCCTGGGGGCTGGCGACGTCGTCGATTTCGCCGTGATAGGAATAGGCAAAGGTGGCACTGGGCAGGTGATAATGCCCAGGCGTGGCCAGGTCGCGGATCGCCTGACGGGCCGGGCCAAGATAGGCCGGCGATTCGGGGTTCATGCTGAACGCCTGGGGCGAGACGATCAATACGCGAACTGGCCCCGGCCAGGTGGTGGCGCCATAGATCACGTTGTCGATGCCGGAAAAGCCGCAATTATCGACCACGAAGCGAAAGGTGTTGGGGGCCAGCTTGGCCAGCAGCAAGGCCAGGTAACCGCCATAGGAGGTGCCGATGGCGAAGATCCTGCGCCGGTCGATGCCGTATTCGGCGATGATCCTGGCGGCGACCTGAAGAAGGTCCAGGGCCGGCAGGATTCCGAAATTGACGTATCGGTCCCCGCGCTTGATCAGGCGGCAGGACGGGTCCAGCCGGGTGATTCCCGCCTGGGCCAGGACTTGGCACAATTCCCCCATGAAGGCATAGACGTCCTGGGTCAGTTCCGGGGTGGCGCTGACGGAGATTCCGTAAATCCGCTGCAGGTTGACGAAGAAGTCGGGGGCGAAATCGGCGTCCAGTGTGCTTTGTGCCTTGGCGCCCTGATAATCCACCGCGACGGCGACGCAATCATGGTCGTTGGCCAGATAGGGCAGCAGGCGACGGGCATAGGAATCGTCGTAGGAACTGCCGAAGCCGAAAATGTAGAAGACCAGGCCGGTGCGGGGGCCGATCCCGGCATCGGGCAGCACCACCGAATAATGCACGGCCTGGCGCGGAAAGCCCAATTCGACGTCGGGATGGGGCTGGTCGATCAGGGGCATCGCGTTACTCCGGCAGCAGCACGGTCATCAGCAGCGTCGATTGCAGCGGATTGAAATTGTCGTCGGCCAGGATCAGGGCGACCAGACGGCCGTCGGCGCGGCGGCGGACCGCGACGGATTCGAAATTGTCCACCGCCAGCGGCGCCTGGATCAGGGCCAGTTCCTCGCCGCCGATGGTTTCGTCCTCGCCGATCGCGGACGCCTTGATCTCCACCAGCCGCAGGGCCGGCCCGCCGATCATGGTGAAGCGCCGCTCGACCACCACGACGTCACCGCCCGGCAAGGTCACGGCTCCGGTCGGGCGGAACAGCCCGTGGTGGCGATAGCGCAAGGGGCGCCATTCGCCGGGGCGGCCGACCCAAGCCGGGGATTCGGGGCGATCCTCGTCCCCTTCGGCGATCAGCAGCCAGCGCCCGTCGGCCAGGATGGTCATCGCCTCGATGCCGTCATTGGCGGCCAGATCGGCCATGGCGGCCGGGGTCGAAAGCGCGCTATGCGGGCCGTCCAACCGGTCGGGATAGATCCACACGCGGTGGCGACGCTCGAATGCCACCGCCCAGCCTTGGTCGGTGCGAAGGATTTCCTCGGCGTCACCCCATTTCTTGTCGGTGCCGACCTCGCCCAGCGGGCCATGGGCGAGAAGGGTCAGGGCGGTCGGGCGTCCGCTGGCGGCCAGGACCGGGCGCAGCCGGGCCCAATGGCCGACATCCGAGACCAGCACCAAGTCGTCGCCGTCCCAGGCCATGCCCGACCAGCCGCCGAACCAGGAATGCGGCGACGACAGACGGTCCAGCCCGATGATCCGGGCGCGGCCGACCGGCGGCGGCTGATCCATTCCGGGCGCCACCGGAACGTTGGCCAGGCCGATGTCGTCGCCCGCCCGGGCCGAGCCGGCACACAACCAGGTGAAGATTGCCAAAAGCAGCAGAAGCGTGCGCATGACCGGATGATAGCGGGCGGCGCCGCCCCCGTCACTCCAGGTCGATGGCCAGCCGCTTCAGGTCGGCCAGGTCGCACCATGCCAGCGCGCCTTCATGGGTGGCGCGCAGCACCACCCGCGGCGCCTGGCCGGCCGCCAGCGCCTCTTGCCAGCGTGGGGCGCACAGACACCAGCGGTCGCCCTCGACCAGGCCGGGGAAGCCGAATTGCGGCATCGGCGTCGACAGGTCGTTGCCGTGCGCGGCGGAAAAACGCAGGAAAGCCTTGCTGGCGACGATGCAGACGGTGTGGCTGCCGACATCTTCGGGCGCGGTGTCGCAACAGCCGTTGCGGAAGAAGCCGGTCATCGGCTTGACCGAACAGGGCTCCAGGATTCCGCCCAGGACGTTGCGGCGCGGCGGCCGGCGCGGGCCATGATCGTCTGTGTCGCGGGGCATCGAATCTTCCTTATCCTTGCCATTGATATGGCGGCGCCGGGAGGATTCGGAAAGGGGGCGCCGCAAAACCCTTGCCCGGGCAGCCTGTGCGCTGCAATATTAGCAAATGCGATGCGTTCTCAGGATAGGGCGGCGATGGTCGAGGGGCTGACGGTTTCGTTGGGGCGACTGGGCAAGGGCCAGAAGGCCGAGGTGGTTGGTCTGGACGAGCAGGGCGTCGTCTCGACCTTGCAGGCCGGCGAGCTTGAACGCCGCCTGATCGAGATGGGGCTGGTCGAAGGCGCCCACCTTGAAGTCCTGCACGAAGGCTTCCCCGGTCGCGATCCGATCGCCGTCAGGGTCGATGACCACACCGTGGCGCTGCGCCGGGCCGAGGCCGCGGCGGTTCTGGTCCGGCTGCCCAAGGCGGCTGTCTGATGTCCAGGCGTCGGGCGGAGCCGCGTCTGGCCCTGGTCGGCAATCCCAATTGCGGCAAGACCGCGCTGTTCAACGCCTTGACCGGCAGCCGCCAGAAGGTCGCCAACTATGCCGGCGTCACCGTCGAGCGCAAGGAAGGGCTGTTCGTCAGCCCGGCCGGCACCCGCGTCAAGGTGATCGACCTGCCGGGCACCTATTCGCTCCGGGCCCGCTCGCCCGACGAGGAAGTGACCCGCGACGTGGTGCTGGGGCGCTTCGAGGGCGAGGATCTGCCCGATGCCATCGTCTTCGTCGCCGACGCCACCAATCTGCGTCAGAACCTGCGGCTGGTGCTGGAACTCAAGCGCCTGGGCCACCCGCTGATCCTGGCGCTCAACATGATGGACGAGGCCGAGAAGATGGGCCTTGGCGTCGATTCCGCCCGCCTTTCGGCCGAACTGGGGGTGCCGGTGGTTCCCACAATCGCCGTGCAGACCGGCGGTGTCCAGGCCCTGCTGGACCAGATCGACCGCGACATCCTGGTCGCGAATGCCGAGGGGATGGCGCCGTCGGGGGCTGTCTGCCACTGGCACGAACCCAGCTCGCACGATTTGCGCGACTATCACCGCGAGGTCCAGCGCATCTTGTCGCTGTGCATCCTGAGCCCTGGCCGCGGCCATTCCGGGACGCGGGCCATCGACCGCGTGCTGTTGCATCCTGTGGCCGGCCTGTTGATTTTGCTGACGGTGCTGTTCTTGATGTTCCAGGCGGTGTTCGCCTGGGCGGCGGCGCCGATGGAAGCCATCGACCTGGCCCTGGGGGCGCTGACCGGCTGGCTTGATCAGGTGCTGCCCGACGGTCTGCCCAAAAGCCTGGTCAATGACGGCATCATCGCCGGCGTCGGCAGCGTGGTGATTTTCCTGCCGCAGATCCTGGTGCTGTTCTTGTTCATCCAGGTGCTCGAGGATTCGGGCTACATGGCCCGGGCTGCCTTCTTGCTGGATCGGCTGATGGGCGGGGTGGGGCTGCATGGGCGCGCCTTCATCCCGCTGCTGTCCAGCTTCGCCTGCGCGGTGCCCGGCATCATGGCGGCGCGCACCATCGAGAACCGGGCCGACCGCATCGCCACCATCATGATCGCGCCGCTGATGACCTGCTCGGCCCGGCTGCCGGTCTATACCCTGATCATCGCCGCCTTCGTGCCCGACCGGACCTTGGTGGGCGGCTGGATCGGTTTGCCCGGGCTGGTGATGTTCGCCCTTTACGCCAGCGGCATCCTGTCCGGCCTGCTGGTCGCACTGGTGATGAAGAGCTTCTGGCTGAAGGGCGCGCGCGAGCCGCTTTTGATGGAACTGCCGGCCTATCGCCTGCCCAGGGTGCGCAACGTCGCCTTGGGGCTGTTCGACCGCGGCAAGGCGTTCCTGACCCGGGCCGGCACCACCATCTTCGCGCTGATGGTGGTGGTGTGGTTCCTGGGCAACTTCCCGGCGCCGCCCGACGGCGCCACCGAGCCGGCGATCCGTTACTCCATCGCCGGAGCCTTGGGCTATGCGCTGGAACCGCTGGTGGCGCCGATCGGCTTCAACTGGCAGATCGCCCTGGCCTTGGTGCCGGGCATGGCGGCGCGCGAGGTGGCGGTCGGCGTTCTGGGCACCATCTACGCCCTGTCGGAATCGGGCGACGCGCTGCAGGCCTCGTTGGCCGGGGTGCTGGGGCGAAGCTGGGGCCTGCCGACCGCGCTGTCGCTGCTGGCGTGGTACGTCTTCGCGCCGCAATGCCTGTCGACGCTTAGCGTGGTCCGGCGCGAGTTGAATTCCCGCGCCTGGCCGGCCTTGATGTTCGTCTTGTTGACCGCGCTGGCCTATGGCGCGGCTTTCATCACCTACCGCCTGGCGCAGAATTTGTTATGACCGGTGTGCGCCATCTGATCGTCAACGCCGATGATTATGGCCTGACCGCCGGGGTGTCCGAAGGAATCCGCCGCGCCCATCGTTCGGGTGTGGTGACCTCGACCACCGCGATGATGAATTTTCCGCTGTCCATGGGCGAAGTCGCCCGAGCCGTCGCCGAATGCCCCGATCTGGGGCTGGGGGTCCATCTGGTGGTCAGCGCCGGCGCCCCGGTGCGGCCGGCGGCCAAGGTCGCGTCGTTGGTGCGCCCCGATGCCAGCTTCGCCAAGCTTTCCGATTGGACCGAGACGCGCTGGCGGGCGGTACGGGCCGACCAGTTGACGGACGAGTGGCGGGCGCAGATCGACCTGTTCGTCGAGGCGGCCGGGCGCTCGCCCAGCCATCTCGACAGCCATCACCATCTGTCCTACGCCCATCCGCTGGCGTTGGAGGCGATGCTGGAGTTGGCGGCCGAGCTGGGGGTGCCGGTGCGCAACCCGCTGGGATTCACCAGCCAGGCCCAGGTTCTGGGCGACGGCGAGAAATCGGCCCAGCGGGCGGTGGCCGCCCTGGCCGGGAACTGGGCCGGCATTCGCCATCCCGAGGGCTTGGTGACCAACTATCTGGGGCGCGGCCGGTCGGCCGGCGATGCCCTGGCGCTGGCCTTGCGGCCCGGCCAAGTGGCCGAGGCGATGTGCCACCCCGGCCTGTGCGACGACGCCTTACGCGCGCTCAGCAGCTTCACCGACGGGCGCGAGCGCGAGACCGAGATGCTGTCCAACCCCGACATCCGCACCCATCTGGCCGAACGCGGCATCGAACTGGCGACCTTCGCGATCCTGGCGGGCCCGGGACGGGCCGCGCCGTGCGCCTAATGCCCGGCCGGGCGATGCGGCGCCGGATGGGGGGCGGCGGCGGGCGGGCGGCGCGGGGTGGATTCTTCGCCTTCGTCATCGTCCCTTTGGCGGACGATGAAGCCGCGCATGGCCCAGCCGGCCCCCCAGCCGATCAGAAAGAAGAACCAGATCCCCGCAGCGGCGAAGACTATGGCGCGGCGGACCGAATCCTCGTCGGCGCCGAACATTCCCATCGCCCACAACATCGGTGTGGCGAATAAGACCGCGATGGCTGCAACCGTCCCGATCCGCGTCCAACCGCCGGATCGAAGCCAAGTAAATCTAATGGTGCCGGACATTTTCGCGCCTCGCCTTGGAAAGCCCTCCCGTTATCCGATAATTCTCGCTGATTTCTGGGCTTTTCACTATTGCCAAGTGGATGGCTCAGCGATCGAAATATGCATGATCCCGTCAGAAAGACATGGAATCGGTGGGCATGAGTTTGTATTTCTAAAGGGCGAAGGCCTGTGCGGAGAATGTGCGCAGGTGGCGGGAGCTAGATGATGGCGGCGGAACGGGCCAGTTACGAAGTTCAGGTGATGAAGGACGGCCGTTGGGGGGCGCAAAGCTTTCTCGAGGACGAGAAGACCGCCGTTGCCGCAGCGAAGAAATATCTGAACGACAAGAAATGCGAGGGCGCCAAGGTCATCCGGAACTGGATGCGGGCCGACGGCACCGTCGTCGAGAAGGAAGTGTTCTGCGAGACCCGCACGGTCAAGGATGACGGGCCGGTCCGCATCGCCCAGGTCGATAGCCTGCCGCCGACCAAGTGCGAGGTTCCCGACGATTATTTCGGCGACGATGCCCGCAACGTGATGAACCGTCTGTTCCGTACCTACATGGAGAAGACCTTCGTCACCCCCACCGAGCTGATGTACAACTTCAAGGAATTGAAGCGGCTGCAGGACAAGGACACCTTGCTGCCGTCGGCGGTGGACCGCGTGGCCTTCCTGCAGACCAAGGACGGCGAGGGCGATTCCAAAAGCCGGAGCGCGGACATCTTCAAGTCCGTCGATGCCGTTTCGGCCAAGGCCCGCAAGGCCGATGCCATGACGCTTCCGAAGCTGACCGGCTCGTTCTCGGACATGTACCGCGCCGTGTCGGGCATGGCCAATGGCGAGGTCGATGCCGACTATCTGGCGATGGTGGTGCTGTCGCGCGAACTGGTCAATCTGCGCAGCTGGATCGGCAAGCTGGACCGGCTGTGTCGGCTGGCGGTCGAGGACAGCGATCCCCACGCGGTCGAATTGCTGGATGGCGTCATCGCCGACGTGCTGGGCGCCAACGTGGTGCAGGAAATTCTGGGCTGGCAGCCCAACCTGGCCTCGGCGATCGGGCGGATGTTCGACCTGGCCGAGGGCAACCTGCCGGTCGAGACCAGCGATGCCGGCGAATCGGCGGAAATGCTGAACCGGCTGTTCAAGGAAAAGAAGCTGCCGTCCAGCCGACTGTGCCTGATCGATCGGGCGCACCGCCAGATCAAGTCGGCCAATCCGCTGAACCGCAGCGATTCGTCGAAAGAGCTGGAAGCGTTCGGCAATCTGGTTCAACGGGTGCTGACGCCGACCGGGCTGCTGTTCGGCCCGGAAACCGCCGACGCGCTGACCTCGCGCCAGACCCGCATGGTGGTGGAAGGCGGCGCCGCCGGCAAGCGCGCGGCCATTGCCGCCACCTTCGGCGCCATGCCCGACAAGGCGTTCGGCGTGGTCTATCTGTGCGATCTGGCGGCCAGCGAATTCGCCCAGGGCACCGCCGACGACATCGCGGCGATGTTCGAGCGCATCATGGACACCACCTCCATCGGCCAATTGTGCCAGCGCAACCTGACCCCGAAAGAGCGGATGATCCGCGCGACCATGGCCCACAAGGCGATGGCGGCGTCATGTTTTCCCGCCGAATTGAAGGCTCAGGTCACCGAGCGGGTCGATACGATCCTCGAACGCTATCTGATCGACGAGCAGATCGTCGAGAAGCTGGACCACCACGAAAGCCCGCTCAGGGACCGCGCGGTGCGTCTGGTGCAGTTCTGTGCCGCCGGCGTCCTGCCCGAGGGCAAGGCGATGACGCGCGCCCGCACGCGCATCCTGGGCCTGCTGCGTCAGAAGGATTTCGACGCCCACTTCGTCGAGGGGATTCCCGATCCGGCCAGGGCGCAAAAGGCGCTGCGCGACTTCCACCAATTGCTGGTGCGTGCCGGCTTCGGCGGCTAAAGCCAACGGTCGAAGCCTTCGACCGTTGGACGGCCGCAAGTGCGGCCGCGCGCCTTATGGCGCGGAAGCCAAGGCGGACGGAGGTCCGCCGCCCGGCGCGTGAGGGCGCCGTAATGACGGACCGAAGGTCAGGCATTGCGGCCGCTAGTATAACTCAGCGGCAGCGGAACAGCCCGTCATTGCGGGTCGGCACCGGCAAATCGGGGCGCTTGGGGTCGGGCTTGGGCGCGGGCGCGGCCGGGCGCAGGTCGTATCCGCTCGGGCAGGTGCGGGCCATCGCCGCACGGCAGCTTTCCAGGCGCAGAGAATTTTCGCAATCGATGTAATAGTCGAGCGAACCGTCCGGATTGCGCAACGGCGTGACCTCGGCGCAGGCGGCTAGGCCCAAGGTGATGGCGGCGATCAAGACCGCAGGTCGCATCGATGCTCTCCCGTTCCCCGTGTGCGCTTCATTGGTACCCGGCGATTTGGTCCTGCGCCATCAGAAACTCGGCCAGTTTGTCAAATTCCGCCTTGCGCGGCGAACTGGGCCGCCACATCAATCCGATGGCCCGGCTGCCGGCATCGGCCAGCGGCCGCGTCACCAGCCCGGTGCCGGCCAGAATGCCCGACGACACCGCCATCGCCGGCAGCAAGGTGATGCCCAGCCCGTTGGCGACCATCTGGACCAGGGTGGTCAGGCTGGTGGCCAGGATGCCGTCGCCACGCGACGGGCCGGGCAGGTGGCAGGCGGCCAGCGCATGGTCGCGCAGGCAATGGCCTTCTTCCATCAGCAGCAGATCGTGTTCGGCCAATTGGGCGGAATCGACGCTGGAATTGGCCGCCAGCGGATGGTCGGGCGGGCAGGCCAGCACGAAGGAATCGGTGCCGATGACCTGGGCTTCAAGCTCGGGCGCCGGATAGGGCAGCGCCAGCAGGGCGATGTCGAGATCGCCGGCGCCGACGCGGGCGACCAGCCGGGCGCTTTGCTCCTCGCGCAGATACAGTTTCAAGGCGGGAAAGGCCTGGCGCAGGGCCGGCAAAACCCTGGGCAGCAGATAGGGGCCGATGGTCGGGATGACGCCCAGGCGCAGCGCCCCGCTCAGCATCTGACCCGAGGCGGCGGCCAGTTCGGCGATGTCCTCGGCGCCCTTGAGGACGATGCGGGCGCGGGCGACGATCTCTTCGCCCAGGGGCGTCAGCATCACCTTGCGCTTGGTGCGTTCGACCAAGGTGGCGCCCAGCAGGTTTTCCAGTTCCTGCAGGCCGGCCGACAAGGTCGATTGGGTCGCCAGGCAGGCTTCGGCGGCATGGCCGAAATGGCGATGCTCGGCCAGGGCCACCAGATAACGCAATTGACGCAATGTCGGTAATATTCGCAACTCGATCGGCTCCGTCGATTTCTGGGCCGATGATAGCCGGTCGACGTCGGTCGCGCATCCGGATTGCGCCGCGCCCGCATTGGGGCTGATTTTCGCCACAATGGGATGGTGACATGGGGCCAGACCGAACCTCGGAGGCCCACCATGCCCATCGCTGTCCTGTTCCTGATCCTGGCCGCCGGCCTAGCCTTTCTGGCCTATCCGGCCGACGCCGACGCCGAGACCGGCCCCCGCGCCCGCGAACTGAAGCGCATCGAAAGCCAGTCGCACCGCGACCGGATCAAGATCCTCGAGCAGGCCGACCGCTGCATCGCCAAGGCCGAGAATCGTCAAGATTACCGGGCCTGCGAGGAGGCCGAGGCCCAGGCCCGCAAGGATTCCAACCTCAAGGCGCGCGACGCCAAGCAGGCGCTGCGGCGCGGATAATCCATGAAAAAAGGCGGAGGACCGTGACGGCCTCCGCCTTCTTCATGGGTGCCGGAACGGCGGTTTACTTCTTCAGGTAATCGCGGGCCAGGACCTCGGCGATCTGCACGGCGTTCAGCGCCGCACCCTTGCGCAGGTTGTCCGACACGCACCAGAAGGACAGTCCGTTGGCGATGGTCGGGTCCTTGCGGATGCGGCTGATATAGACGGCGTCCTCGCCGACGCACTCGACCGGGGTGACATAGCCGCCCGGCTCGTGGGTATCGACGACGATCACGCCCGGCGCCGCCGACAGGGCCTTGCGGGCGGCTTCGACGCTGACCGGCTTGTCGAACTGGACGTTGACGCATTCGGAATGGCCGACGAACACCGGCACGCGGACGCAGGTGGCGTGCACGTCGATGTTGGGGTCGAGAATCTTCTTGGTCTCGACGGTCATCTTCCACTCTTCCTTGGTCGAGCCGTCTTCCATGAAGACGTCGATCTGCGGAATCAGGTTGAAGGCGATCGGCTTGGGGAACTTCTTGGGTTCCTTGGGATCGCCGACATAGACGGCGCGGGTCTGCTCGAACAATTCGTCCATGCCGTCCTTGCCGGCGCCCGACACCGACTGGTAGGTCGAGACGACGACGCGCTTGATGGTGCCCAGGCTGTGCAGGGGCTTCAAGGCGACGACCATCTGAATGGTCGAGCAGTTCGGGTTGGCGATGATGCCCTTCTTGGTGTACTGGGCGATCGCTTCCGGGTTGACCTCGGGGACCACCAGCGGCACGTCGGGATCCATGCGGAAATGCGAGGTGTTGTCGACCACCACGCAGCCGGCGGCGGCGGCGCGCGGGCTGTGCTCGGCCGAAACCTTGGCGCCCGGCGAGGACAGGGCGATGTCCCAGCCCTTGAAGTTGAACGTGGCCAGGTCCTGGACCTTCAGCACCTTGTCGTCACCGAACGACACTTCGCGGCCGACCGAGCGCGACGACGCCAGGGCGACGACCTCGGACACCGGGAACTTGCGTTCCACCAGCGTCTGCAGCATTTCGCGGCCCACATTGCCGGTGGCACCGATCACAGCAACCTTGTAACCCATGTTGTTCTCTCCGTTCTTCAGGAGCCCTTGAAGCTCCCCGGCTTGTCGCATCAAGCGAAAAGCCCGCGGGATACTTCCGCGGGCCTTTTCGTTTTGACTGCAACGAACCGGCCCGCCGTCAGGCGGTGGTCTTGGTGCCGGTTTTGGTGGTGACGACGAAGCCCCGCGCCCAGGCGTCGGCCGGGGCGTCGATCATGTCCAGGAAAAATCCGTGAACCGACATGAAAACCTCCATCCGGGGCAGCTTTACCGCAAGGGACGGGTCCGATGCAAGCTAGAAGGTGTTATGGGTTATGCCTAAGGCACGCCCGGTCCCGGGCGGCTCAATCGCCGCTCGGGCTGGATATCGCATCACCGCCAAGCCCGGCGGCGCCTGAGACGGCCCGGCTACGGGCATGCCACAGGCATTACGCATGCCCGGCATCGACGGACAGGGCGGCGAAATCGATGCCCAGCTTGTGGATGGCGCTTTCCCACTTGGCGTCAAGGTCTCTGCCGAACAGCAGCCGGTCGTCGGCCGGCGCGTTCAGCCAGACATTCTCGCGGATTTCGGCGTCCAGCTGGCCGGCGCCCCAACCGGCATAGCCCAGGGCCAGCAGGCTGTTGCGCGGGCCGCCGCCCAACGCGATGGCGCGCAGCACATCGACGGTGGCCGACAACGCCACGCCGCCTTCGACGATCATCGAGCTTTCGTGCATGTAGTCGGTGGAATGCAGCACGAAGCCGCGCCCACCCTCGACCGGGCCGCCCAGATGGACGCGGATCTGATCGCAGCGCCCCGTCGCCTCGATGCCCAATTGCTCCAGCAATTCCGGGAAGGTGATGCCGTCCATCAGGCGGTTGACCACCAGTCCCATCGCCCCTTCGGCGCTGTGGGCGCACAGATAGACCACCGACCGCGCGAAGCGCGGGTCCTGCATTTGCGGCATGGCGATCAACAACTGGCCTGCCAGATAACCCTGGGTCTTTTGCATAACCATGGTTCACAGATAGGCCGCAAAACCCAAGAACGCAACCCCGGATGACCAGCAGTTAAGTTGACAGGCGGGGGGCGGCTCTGGTGTCGTGTCGCCGAATATCCTTAAAAGGTGGGCTGCGCTTGGTCATGGTCTTGAGAATGTTGGCGGTCATGTTGGCGGGCCTGGTCGGGCTGTCGGGGGCGTTTGCCGCCGAGCCGGGGGCATCGGACTGGTCGGTCAACGAGACCGGCCGGGTCAGGCTGATCGCCGCCACCACCGCCACTGGCTCGGATTCGCAGCTGCGCCTGGGGCTGCAGTTCCAGTTGCAGCCCGGCTGGAAGATGTATTGGCGCACCCCGGGCGATGCCGGCTATCCGCCGAAGATCGACTGGAGCGGAACCGACAATGCCCAAGGTCCCGTGCTGTCCTGGCCGGCGCCCAAGCGGTTCGAATTGGCCGGCCTGCAGAATTTCGGCTATGCCGGCGAGGTGGTGCTGCCGGTGGCGATGACGATGCCCCGGCCGGGCCAGCCGGCCCGCATCCGTGCCGCGGTCGAGTATCTGGCCTGCGAGAAGATCTGCGTGCCGATGAATGCCCAGGTCAGCCTGGACCTGCCGGCCGGGACCGGCCAGCCCTCGGCTGCCATCCATGACCTGTCGCGCTTCGCGGCGCTGGTGCCGGGTGACGGCGCGCGCCACGGCATCGGCATCGACAAGGTGACGGCGCTGGGCGACACCTTGTTCGTCACCGCGCGGGCCAATCCGGGGTTCCAAAGCCCGGACCTGTTTGTCGAGCCGGCCGAACTGGGGGCGTTCGGCGCGCCCAAGGTCCGGCTGGAACAAGGCGGCGCGGTTGCGGTGATCGAATTGGTGGCGGCTCCGGGCAGCGCCACCGGCCCGCTGGTCGGCGCCGGTATCACCGTGACCTTAGTCGATGGCCTGCGCTCGATGGAGGCGGAAAGGGTCATCGGTGCCGCCGAGACGGGTCTTGCCGACAATGCGTCGTTGGTCGCCATGCTGGGGATCGCCGTGCTGGGTGGCCTGATCCTGAACCTGATGCCCTGCGTGTTGCCGGTCCTGTCCATCAAGATTCTGGGCGCCATCGGCCATGGCGGGGCCGAGCGCGCCCATATCCGTGCCGCCTTCCTGGCCTCGGCCGCCGGTATCGTGGTGTCGTTCCTGGGTCTGGCCGGCGCCGCGGTGGCCTTGAAGCTGGCCGGCGCCTCGGTCGGCTGGGGCATCCAGTTCCAGCAGCCGGTCTTCCTGGCGGTGATGGTCGCCCTGCTGCTGGCCTTCGCCGCCAACCTGTGGGGGTGGTTCGAGATTCGGCTGCCGTCGGTCCTGATGAATGTCGGCGCAAGTGGTCAGCCCCACCACACCCTGGCCGGTCACTTCCTGTCGGGCGCCTTCGCCACCTTGCTGGCGACGCCCTGCTCGGCGCCGTTCCTGGGGACCGCCATCGGCTTCGCCCTGGCGCGCGGCCCGGCCGAGATCATGGTCATCTTCGCCATGCTGGGCATCGGCATGGCCGCACCCTACCTGCTGGTGGCCGCCTGGCCGGAAGCGGCCCGCCGGCTGCCCAGGCCGGGGCGGTGGATGCTGACGGTCAAGAAGGCGATGGGGGTGGCGCTGGCGGCGACCGCGCTGTGGCTGGGGGGCATCCTCGCCACCCAGACCGGCTGGCTGGCCCCGACCGGCGAGCCCGGCTCCGGGCCTGCCGTCCGCTGGGAGGCCTTCGACGAGACGGCGATCGCCGCCCATGTCGCCGCCGGCCGCGTGGTGTTCGTCGATGTCACCGCCGATTGGTGCATCACCTGCAAGGTCAACAAGGCGGCGGTCCTGGATCGCGGCGAGGTGGCGGCCCGTCTGGCCGGCGGCACCATCGTCGCCATGCGTGCCGATTGGACCAAGCCGGATCAGGCCATTGCCCGCTATCTCGCCTCGTTCGGACGCTACGGCATACCGTTCAACGCCGTCTATGGCCCCAAGGCCGCGGCCGGCATCGCCCTGCCCGAACTGTTGTCGGATGCCGAGGTGCTAAGCGCCCTCGACCGCGCGCGTTAGCAGGTTGCGGAAAAACACCGATCTGGTGTCCGAAAGCCCCTCTTCGTCATGCCCGGACTTGATCCGGGCATCCACGCGGCGCGTAAGCGGGGCAAAAGTCCGGGCACTCAAGCGCAGCATAACCCTCGCCCCTTGTGGGAGAGGGTCCGCGCGAAGCGCGGGGGTGAGGGGTCTTACGCGCGGCGAGCGCGTAAAAAACGTCTTTGTATCAAGCAGATTATATGGCGCGCCGACGCGCGCGCCCCTCTCCCGGCCGCTTCGCGGCCACCCTCTCCCACAAAGGGGCGAGGGTTATGCTGCATCTGCGTGCCCGGACTTATGCCCCGCTTACGATGCGCGTGGATGGCCGGGTCAAGCCCC
>NZ_CACVCE010000044.1:0-16038 GCF_902729445.1 Magnetospirillum sp. LM-5
AAAAACGTCAGTAGGGGACGAAAATGGGTTTCGGCCAATATCCGCCTCTAACCGTTTCCCTTGCCCCATAAGATGGTCGACGACCCCACGCAGCAATGCGTCGCAGGCAAAGCGGTTGACAGCCGTTGCGGTGCCTGGGCCAAGGTTGCACATCTCCTGCAACTTGTCTCGATATTCGCTGAGCGAAAACGATGACCCAGAATGGGCTGCTTTGTTTCTTATGCTCCGAAGCGATGTAATGGAATTATATGCAGTAGCATTGATGTAGCCAGCCATGAATGAGACGTCAGCCCGTGCGGCAAAATTCTCTAGCATGCCTGGGTATTTTAGCATTCGCTTCAGGTCATTTTTGGAAAACTCAGGTGGTGCAAGCTCCATAATTACTTTGGCAAGATGCTCACTGACGATATCACCAGCAATTAACACCGCACCGCGCTCGGTCTCTTTGAAAAATTCTTCCACTAGTTGTTCAAATGCTTCCGCAACCTCGGGATCGCTGAGAAAGTGAGGTTCATCCACTTCGGCATCATCATTCAGGGGGGTGTGCAAGGCGCAAAACTCCAGCGAAACCGTCATTGATGGTACTCAACCGGGGGCGGGGTGCCAAGCACCCGGGTAGTCAAATCAACTGACATCCATTGCTTTGCGGGGGCCGTCGCCAGAATTCGTAGCTCAGAGGCGGCGATCCATCCACGGGATCCGTTCTTCCTGCGCCCACCATGGAAAGCGATCGCCTTCGGGGGCTGGCGCCGCAGCCCCGGCCTTCACAACGAGGTCGTAGCAGGCCTCATAGACCGCCTGCTCAGCCCGGTGGCAGATCATCTCCCGGGCATGGCTGGCCAGTACCTCCTCCAGGTCACCGTGGGTTCTGGGAAGGTATCTGGATTGCTCATCGTCGAACTTGAACCGGTAAGCCTCCAGCAGGGCCGACATCGTGACCTCGGTGTGCTTCAGCACCCGGTCCACCGAGGCCTCCAGGAAGGCGGCCATGCCCAGTTCCGAGAACACCTTGTCTACGACGTGATCGGCGCGGTCGCCCCATTCGTCGATGCTGGCCTGGACGTGTTCGGCGGCCTTGCTGAAATCCATGCCAGCGCGCTGGCGCAGTTCCCCCAGCACCAGGGCGGTGGTGGCGAAGATCGCCTTGCGGGCGAACTCCGGCAGTTCGTCGTTCTCGAACCTCAGGCGCCGGTCGTCGGTGGTCTGCATGGGGGTGTCCTTCAGCGGTTGCCTTCAGGACAGGGTAGGGCGCAGGCATGCAAGGGAGTGCGGCCCCGCCGACAGCGGAGGTGTGTGGGAACTAAGCCATGGGTTGTTCAGAGCGGCGGCGATCGGGAGCGCGCTTGTTGCGATGCCGCGATTTTGGCATCCTCGCGGCCAGGAACGCGGGGAACCAGGCAAGCTGGTAAACCCAACTGGTAAACCGGGGTGGTAAACCGGAGCCGACACTCCCAGGTCGCAGGCCGTCGAAAAATCGCGGAAAACTGCGAAAAAAAGCCTGCCCCGGAGGGCAGGCTCAAGTTTAGGGAGGAAACGTCCAAGAAAGGCAGCAAGGGGAAGGTCGATGACCATCCGTTTGCTGCAGTGCAATAACTAAGGCCAAAACGGCCGATGTGCAAGTGCGAAACAGCCCGTTCTTTCGGCAGAGTCACCAAAATGGCAGAAATGCTGGCCTTTTGGGGCGCGCAGGTCAGGCATGTGGAAGTTGGTCGAGTTTTATGGCACGGTTCCTGCATCGATGCGGGTGTTGCGGACTTTGACGGAAAATGATGATGAACGGGTGCAGGCTTTGGGTGGTGATGGTGGCGATGGCCGCGCTGGCGTGGGCCGGCCGGGCCGAGGCCGCACCGTCGCTGCCTTCGGACTCGCTGTGCGCCGAAGAAACCGCCAGGTCCGAACGTCAATACGGCATTCCCGCCCGGCTGCTTGATTCCATCTCGGTGGTGGAATCCGGCCGTTATGACCGCGAGGCCAAGGCAACTCTTGCCTGGCCGTGGACGGTGACCTCCGAGGGACAGGGCAAGTATTTCCCCACCAAGGCCGAGGCGGTCGCCGAGGTGAAGCGTCTGAAGGCGCGCGGCGTCAAGAACATCGATGTCGGCTGCATGCAGGTCAACCTGATGTACCACCCGACCGCCTTCGCCTCGCTGGAAGACGCCTTCGATCCCGCCGCCAATGTCGGCTATGCCGCCCGCTTCCTGAAGGGGTTGTTCGGGGCGACCGGCCATTGGGTGACGGCGGCGTCCTATTACCATTCCCAGACCCCGTCGCTGGCCGCCGCCTACCGCGAGCGGCTGATGAAGGTGTGGAACGCTTCGGCGGTTCAGCCGCCGATGGCTCCGGCCATCAATCCGATCAAGCCCGGCCCCAACGGCAAGCCGGTTCCATCGACCTCGCCGCGGGTCGATGAGATGCGCAAGGCGTTCCGCGATCATCAGGCCGCCAATCAGGATGAATCGCGCCGCATCGCCGACGCCTACCGCCAGGCCCGGCTGTCGGAATACCAGTTGCGGCGCGCCCGCATGGTCGAGGTGCGGCGCTCGCGCGGGTTGGCGGTGGACGGCTATTAGATCAAGCGGCCGCCGGTCAGACGGTGCAGCCGTTTGGCTTGATCCATCAGGTCCGGCTGGTGCGGGTTGACGGCCAGCGACAATTCGAACGCCTGCAGGGCCGCTCGTGGTTCGTTCATTTCCACCAGGATGTATCCCAGGCTGGCCAGTGCGGCGAAATGCCGAGGCTCGAGGGCCAGGGTGTGGGCCAGGTCGGCCACGGCGGCCATCGGGTTGTCGCTCAGGAAATGCAAGGACGCCCGCATCGCCCATCCCTCGGGGAAGGACGGCGCCAGCATCACCACTCGGTCCAGCAGGGCCAGGGCGATGCGGTGCTGGCCCTGGTGGGCGGCGTCCATGGCGTGGGCCATCAAGGTATTGGCCACCTGCGGCCCGGTTTTCGCCCATAGATGGCGAATGGCCGCTTCGATAGCCTGGGCCTCGGCAGGATTATCGGTGCTGCGCAGCCGTTCGAACAATCGGTCGAGGCCGACCAGTGGCTCTGGCCGCGGCGGCGGGGCCGTGGGGCTGCAAGAAGCGCTCAAGAGCAGGAACAGCCCCAGCGCGAGCGAGGCAAGGAAACGGCGCATGCTTCAGACGTGGGAAGCCTGAAACGCACCGCCAAGGGATGGGGCAAAAAGAAAGCCGCGCCCGGTTGCCCGGCGCGGCCTGTCCTTTCAAGATCCTGGCTGGAAGCCGGATCAGCCCTGACGGGCCTTGAAGCGCGGGTTGGTCTTGTTGATGACGTACACGCGCCCCTTGCGGCGGACAATGCGGCAATTCTTGTCGCGCAGCTTGGCCGACTTCAGCGAGTTGCGAATCTTCATGATGCAAATCCTTGAACTACGAAACTTAAGCGGCTTCCCAATGCACGAAAATGCCGGGGTGCGCGACCGGAGGCCGGAAAATACGGAAAGCGCGGGCGGCTGTCAACACGTCGTTAGATTCTCTTTTAACCGTTCGCTTGGTATAGTCCCGGCCATGCTGCGATTCCTTCCCCCGGGCCCCGACAATCCGTCGCCCTTCGTCCGTATCGACGGCCAATCCGACGCCGACATCGTGGTGGTTTGCGACCATGCCTCGGCGGTGATTCCGGCGCGGTTGGCCGATCTTGGTCTTTCGGCGGCCGGCCGGCTCGCCCATGTCGCCTGGGATATCGGCGCCGCCCAGGTCAGCCAGGCGCTGGCCCGGCGTCTGGGCTGTCCGGCGATCCTGGCCGGGGTCAGCCGCCTGGTGATCGATTGCAATCGCCAGCCCGGCGACCCCTCGTCGATTCCGGCCTCGACCTGCGGTGTGCCGGTGCCCGGCAATCAAGGCCTGGCCGAGGCCGAGGCCCATTCCCGCGCCGACCAGTGGTTCTGGCCCTATCACCGCGAGATCGGCGACGAACTGGCCCGCCAGTTCCGCCGGGGCCGGGTGCCGGCGATGATCTCCATTCACAGTTTCACGCCGACGATGCACGGCGTGGCGCGTCCGTGGCATGCGGGCGTGCTGTCCAATCGCGATCGCCGCATGGCCGATCCGGTCCTGGCCGCCCTGGCCGGCGACCCGACCCTGGTGGTGGGCGACAACCAGCCTTATTCGGGGCGCGAGATCAACTACACGCTGGACACCCATGCCGGAGCTGCCGGCCTTCCGCATGTGTCGTTCGAGATCCGTCAGGACCTGCTGGCCGACGACAATGCCTGCCAAGCCTGGGCCGACCGTCTGGCCGGCGTGCTGGCTCCGGTCCTGGCCGACCCGGGGATACGTCGGGTCGAATTGTTCTGACCCACCCGGGGCGGGCGGGTTTGGGCCCTGCGGACGAGTGTTGAATTGATATAAGCAGGCGCTTATGTTGTGCGCCGAGACGACCGTGCGCGTTCGGCAGACACCAGGCGGTCGGATGATGACGAGAGGGGATTCCTCATGACCACCACCACCATGAATACCATGCCGGTCGAGCCGATCTCGGCGGGCCGTTGGAAGGAACTTGCCGTCGGAATCGCCTATTTGATGGGCGTCGGAATCGCGTTCACCACGCTTGTCGGTGTCGCCGCGATCTTGTTCGTCAAGTAAGGCACCGCGGAATAGGAACGGCCCCGCCCGGCGAAAGCCGGCGGGGCCGTTTCCGTATGCGGGCGGGCGCTCAGGCGCACAAAGCGTGGCGAACCTGCTGAGCCAGCTGGTGGCGGTCGAATGGCTTGGCCAGGATGGCGGTGACCCCGGCCCTGATGGCCGAACTGATCGCCTGCGGCGTCTGATCGCCGCTCATCAGCACGAAGGGCAGGTGGGCCAGATCGGCCTCGGCCCGGACGGTGTTCAGCAATTGCACCCCGTCGATCGGTCCCATATGCAGGTCCGAGATCACCATGCCGGTCGGGCGCGAGCGCATGAAGTCCAGCGCCTCCTGGCCGTCCTTGGCCTCGGCGACCTCGTAGGGGCCAAGATTGGACAGCATGTCCGCCAAAAGGCGCCGGGTGATCGCGCTGTCATCGACGACCAGGATGGGAAGCGGGCTGTTCATGGTGGCGTCCTTCGAATTCCGTCCTGGCATCATCGCCGCCTTCTGTGCATATCGCCATGGCGCGAAGGAATCGGATTGCCGCACATTGGAACGGTTTGAAGTAGGTTTCTGCTACTTTCGGAAGGTGGGTGCCGCCCCTGGGCGTAGGAGCTGCTCCTGGGGGCTTGATGCCGGACGGCCGGCGCACTATGGTCCTGGCCTTGGTTTCGAACGCCCCAGGGGACAAGCATGAGCGACGAACAGAACAGCACCCAGATCGGAGGAATTGCCGCCGAGGCCCTGCGCCAGTTCGTCGAGCGGATCGAACGCCTGGAGGAAGAGAAGAAGCATCTGGCCGACGACATCAAGGACGTCTACGGCCAGGCCAAGTCGCAAGGCTTCGACGTCAAGATCCTTCGCAAGATCGTCAGCCTGCGCAAGAAGGACCGCCAGGAGCGGGAAGAAGAAGAGCAATTGCTCGAGCTGTATCTCGCCGCCCTGGGCGAGGTGTAGGCCCCGCTGGGGCGAACTGTCGGACTCGGCCGGACGCATTGGCGCGGTGGTCAGCATGATTTCCGCCATCGCCGCCCAGACCAACCTTTTGGCCTTGAACGCCACCATCGAAGCGGCCCGGGCGGGCGAGGCCGGCAAGGGCTTCGCGGTGGTGGCCGGCGAGGTCAAGAACCTGGCCAGCCAGACCGCCAAGGCGACCGACGAAATCGCCCTGCAGGTCACCCGCATCCAGGCCGAGACCGGCCGCGCGGTCGGGGCCATCCGCCATGTCGGCGAGATCGTCGAGCGGATGAGCGCGATCGCTCAGGTGATCACCGAGGCGGTGTCGCAACAGGCGGGCGCCACCGCCGAGATCGCCCAAGGCGTCGAGCAGGCCGCCGGCGGCACCCGGGCGGTGTCGCGGGGCGTCGCGGTGACCAGCCAGGCCATCGGCCGGGCCGAGCGTTCGTCCGGCGAGGTGCTGGAAACCGCCGTCACCCTGGCGCGCGGGGCGGACCAACTGCGATCGGCCGTCGATACCTTCCTGGGCCGGCTGCGCGCGGCCTGACGGGGCTTTGACCGGCTGCAGAATAACTCGGCACGCCTGTAGGTTTGCTCCATCCGTCATGGCCGGGCTTGACCCGGCCATCCACGTGTCTTCGCTAAAATACGATTTGAAACAGTTGGTTAGGCGACATCGCGTGGATGCCCGGATCAAGTCCGGGCATGACGGAAAGGGGCGTTCGGCTGCCTGATCGGTGTTTTCCGCACCCTGCTAAAAGAATCGGTCCCACAGGCTGATCACGATCTCGAAGACGATCAGGCCGACGATGTACCACTCGACCCTGAGCGAGCGGGTGGTATGGACCAGATCCAGCAAGGTCTCGGCGGTGTTGCCGATCACTTCCAGCTTGTGGTCCAGGGCACGCGATCTTTCGCGGATTTCGTACTCGCGTTCCAGGCGGCCGAACAGGCCTTCCAACGACGGCTCGTTCCACAGGGCCTCGGGCTTTTCCAGCACCTCGGCGCGGCCGACCATGCGGTGCTGGGTCATCAGCACATCGCCGATCTGGGCCAGCAAGTCCTTGACCCGGAAGTTCCGGCTGCCCTTGTTCTTCAGACGCGCCGCCAACGGTTCGACGCGGTCGAAAACCTGGGCCGCCTTGATCTCGAAATGCTCGAGCATCAGGTCCTTGGCCAGGACGTCGGCGACGATCTGCATCCGCTCGGGCGTCAGGTCGGCGATGATGATGGTGCCGTCGGGATCGACATGCTCGGAACCATTCTCGACGATGTCGATATGGGCCTGTTCCTGCCCGGGGCGTTCCTGCGGGTCGGTGACCAGGCGGCCCAGATCGGCCAGCAGCAGGGCTTCCTCTTCGGCGGCGACGTCGAACAGCACGGCGACGCCGTAGCGGAACAACACCATGAAGCCCCGTCGGCCGGCGCGCAGGGTCAGGGGAGTGGTGGCCAGGGCCTGTTTCTGCTCCAGGCCGCGGGTGTCGAGACGCTCGCCCAGCAGGAAGGCGCGGACGATGATGGATCGGGAGGGGGCTGTCATCACTCTATGATTGGCCCGCTGATGATGACGATCAAGTGACAGTCTTGCGACCAAGGCGGGATTGTCGTCAAGTCTGGCCTTGCCTTTATCCGTGGCAATGCCCAATTATGGGAGAATCATCCGGCTTGTGGGGCAGGCGTTGCGATGAATTCTGGATCCCGAAATCCTGCGGGACTGCATGTGGCCGCCTGGTTCAAGGAAGCCGTCGAACTGTTGTTCATGGCGACCCCGATGATGGCTGTCGCCTATCTGTCGGTGTTTCAGGACCCGCCGCTGGTGGCGCGCGATTTCGTGTTCCATGAATTCGCCATCGGCCTGTCGATCGTGCTGTCGGTGTTCGCCGGCTGGGTGGCGTGGCGCTGCTATCAGTTCAGTGGCGAGCCGGCATTGCGCTGGATCACCCTGGCCTTCATCGGCTTCGCCATTGTCTACGCCCCGCACGGCGTCCTGACCAGGCACTCCTCCCACGATTTGTGGATTTTCATCCTGTTTGGGCCGGCATCACGGGTGGTGATGTGCGGTTTCCTGCTGGTCGCCCTGACCCGGCTGGGCCAGCCCTCCGACTCCACGGCCGATCGGACCAAGCCAAGCCGGTGGCTGCCGTGGCTGGGATTGTCCCTTGGCGTCGATCTGTTGGTGTGGGGCTTGGCCAGCACTCCGTTCGCCGGCCATTCCGTCGTCCGCTTCGTCCAGGAAGGGGCGACCATCGTGATGGCGGTGGCGGGGGTGGCCCTGATCCGCTGGCGCGGCCAACGCACCGGGATGATGTCGCTTTACCAGCTGGCATTGGGGTCGTTCGCCACCTCGGCCCTGGCCTTCCTGCTGACCAAGGCCTGGACCCATTTGTGGTGGCTGGCCCATGCGGTGTTCGCCGCCGGTTTCCTGGCCTTGGCCTATGGCGTGGCCCAGGCGTTCCTGACCACGCGGTCGGTGACGGCGGTCTATAGTCGCGAGCAGATGGCCGCCAAACTGGCGGCGACCGAGGCGGTGGCCGCCGAATCCAAGGCGGCGGAGCGGCGCCTGAAGGCCTTGTTGGAAACCAGCCCGATCGGTATCGCGGTGTCGAACCAGGATGGCAATCTGGTGTTCTGCAATGCCCGTCAGGCCGACATGCTGGGGATGATGCTGGGCGACATGCTGGGCAAGGCCGAGCGCGATCTGTTCGTCGATGCCTCGGTTCGTGACCGCGCCGCCGCCCTGACCCGGCAATCGGGCCTGCCGGTCACGGCGGAAGCCGCCCAGGATCGGCGTGACGGCACCCGCCAGTGGAGCGCGGTGACCTGGACCCCGCTGACCTTCGAAGGACAGCCGGCCCTGGTGGCCTGGACCGTGGACATCACCGACCGCCGTCGCGCCGCCACCGCGCTGGAGCAGGCCAAACACGCCGCCGAGGTGGCCAACCGCTCGAAGACGGAATTCCTGGCGGCCATGAGCCATGAATTGCGCACCCCCCTGAACGTCATCAACGGCTTCGCCGAGGTCATGACCGCCGAGATCCTGGGGCCGATGGGCAACGCCCGCTATGCTGAATATGCGCGGCATATCCTGGATTCCGGGCAGCATCTGGCCAGTCTGATCAACGACGTGCTGGACGTTTCGGCGATCGAGGCCGGCCAATTGCCGCTTCGCGAAGCCGAGATCGATCTGGTGGCGGTGATCGAGTCGGTGCGGGTGATGGTGTCCGACCGTGTCCGCGAAAGCGAGCTGACCTTGTCGGTCGAGGTGCTCCCGAACCTGCCGCATTTGATTGGCGACGAACGCCGGATGAAGCAGATTCTGCTGAACCTTTTGTCCAACGCCGTCAAGTTCACCCCGGTCGGCGGCAAGATCACCGTTGCCGCCGGGTTGGACAAGGGCGGCGGCGTGACGATCCGGGTCGCCGACACCGGGATCGGCATCAGGCCCGAGGACCGCGAGAAGGCGATGGCGCCGTTCAGTCAGGTGGATTCGGCACTGGAACGCCGGTTCGAGGGGTTGGGCCTGGGGCTGTCCATGGCGATTCGGCTGACCGAAATGCATGGCGGCAGCCTGGCCATCGACAGCGAGCCCGGCAAGGGAACCGTCATCACCTTGCGCTTCCCCGAGCGCCGCTCGCTTGCGGCGGCCTGCTGACCTTTATTCCGCCGCCACGGCAATCGGCCGGGACCGGACCGCCCGCAGGGCGGCGACCGCGTCGTCGATGGCCCGGTCGGCGGGCTCCAGCACCGCGCTCATCTGCATGAACGAGTGGGGCACGCCTTCGACCACCTGCAAGCGGCTTTCCACTCCGGCGGCGGTCAGGCGGTCGGCCAGGCGCACACTGTCATCCTTCAGGCAATCCAGGCCCGCGGCGATCAGCATTTGCGGCGGCAGCCCCCGCAGGTCGGCATAAAGCGGCGCCGCCAGCGGGTTGGTGCGCTCGGCCAATTGCGCCACATATTGCGACCAGAACCAGTCGACCCGTTCGGTGGTCAGGCCGAACGCGCCGCCGCCGAAGGCCCGATGGGACGGGGTGTCGAGATCGGCCGAGAACATGCCGTAGAACAGCAAGCCCAGGGCGGGCATCGACCGGCCCTTGTCGCGCCGTGCGATGGTGGCCGCCAGGGCCAGATTGGCGCCGGCGGAATCGCCGCCCACCGCCCACCGGCCGCCATCCAGTCCCAGAAGGGCGGCGCGCTCGCGCAGCCAGTCGATGGCATCTTGCGCCTGGATCAGCTGGCGCGGAAAGCGCGCCTCGGGGGCAAGGTCATAGGAAACCGCCGCCACGGCCCAGCCCGAGCGCTGCGCCAGCAGCCGGGTCAGGCGGCGATGGGTCTCGACGGAATTGAGCGCGAAGCCGCCGCCGTGGAAATAGAACAGCACCGGCGCCGGCCCCCGGGCTTCGTCGGGGATGTAAAGATCGATTCCGGTGCCGGCCGGACTGGTGTGTCGGGTATGCCGCCCCCCTTCGGGCAGGGGCTCGTTCCAGATCGATTGGTAGGCGATCGCCTTGGCGCGAGCCTCGAGCAATGGCTGGCGCAGCGGGTCGGCCGGGGCGACACCCTGCCGGGCGGCATAGGCGGCAAGTGACTGCAGGTGGGGGTGGTGCGGGTCGGTCATCGCTCGGCATCCGGGTGCGGCTGGAATACAATGGTTATATTTCACATCAACCACCGCGTCAAGCGTAACCAAAAGGCTACTAGAAAACTAGAGTTGTGCGCAGCGCCCCGCATGTTTCCTTGTCCGGGGCGGCGGGGCAAACGTTTGATTTTTCCACGGGATGCAGGCATCCTCTCGCAACGTCAAATAAGAGCGCCTGCCGGTGCCAAGCGGCGGGTGAATGTCCAGGGGGAAGGAATACCGTGCAGGTGCCGACATTGGTGCCATTGCCGGCCCGTTTCCGCTGGCGTGGGTGGCAAGCGACAGAAACGCGGGGCACGGACTATGGGTGACACGATGATCGATCGAGGCGAGTCCGAGGCGGCGGAGACCAATTCCACCGAAACCGCGGAGCCCGTGAAGGCCCCCCAATTGCCGGTGACCGTGCCGCGTCGGTCCGACGCACCGCCCCAGGCGTTCAAGCCCTCCAAGGTTCCGGCCATCATCAACGGAATCGCCGGCCTGGCCTCGGTGACCTGGCTGGGCTTTTGCGCCCAGTACGTCAATTCCAGCATCGGTTGGGGCAACCTGGTGGCGCTGCAGCCGCAGGAACTGGGCGGCGTCGTCGGCGCGGCCCTGGTGCCGCTGGCCTTTCTGTGGCTGGTCCTGGCCTGGCTGGATCGCGGTCGCGCCATCCGATTGTTGGCCAACGATCTGGCCCTGCATCTGGCCCGCCTGACCTATCCGGCCGACGAGTCGGAAAGCCGGGTCAAGATCATCGCCGAATCCCTGAAGGCCCAGGCCCGCGACCTTAACGACGCCACCGCCCGCGCCGCCGGCGAGGCCGATGCCGTGCGCGCCAGCCTGTCGGCCCAGATCGACGCCCTGACCGGCGTGGTCGGTCGGGTCAATGGCGACGCCCGCTCGGCCGTCGATGCCCTGCGCGGCGAGGTCGATCGCCTGACCCATGCCGCCGATGCCGCCACCGCCCGGGCTCGTGAGATCGAGCATCTGTTGCGGCTGCAGACCCAGGACCTGACCACCGTCACCGATTCCGCCGCCGTCAAGGTGCGCGAGTTCGGCGAGTTCATGCATGAGCAGGTCCAGGCCATCGACCAGTCGTCGCTGCGCGCCACCCAGCGGGCCGAGACGATGACCGAGCAGGTGCGCAAGAACGCCGAGGCGCTGGATTCGGTGTCGCGCTCGGCGGTCGACCGGGCCGAGCAGGTCGGCGCCCTGTTCGCCACCAAGGCCGGCGAATTGGCCGAGGCCGCCGACCGTTCCGGCAACCGCACCGAAGAGGTGGCGGTCAGCCTGTCGCAGCGGGTCGAGGCGCTGGAAAGCCTGTTCACCCGCCAGAACAATGACCTTGAGCAGGCCGCCGCGCGCCTGGCCGACCAAACCGGCCGCATCAGCGCCTCGCTGACCCAGCAGGCCACCGGTCTGGACCAGATCACCGAACGCGTGCTGTCGCGCATCAAGATCGTCGAGGAAGCGCTGTCGGTGCAATCGCGCGAGGTGTCGGCGGCGTCCGACCAGGCCATGGGCCGCTTCCGCGAGATCGAGGAGACCTTGGGCCGTCACGCCGAGCAATTGCGCTCGACCACCGATGAGGCCTCGGCCCAGATGGGCTCGGTCGGCGAGGTGTTCGCCCAGCGCCGCGACGATGTCGATGCCGCCGCCGAACGGGCCAGCGGCCGCATTCGCGAAGTCGGTGAAATGTTCCAGGGTCAGACCCGGGCGCTGTCGGCCGCGTCCGACCAGATGCAGGCCCGCGCCCGCGAGGTGTCGGAAACCCTGCGTCTGCATATCGAGGATCTGGGCAAGGGTGCCGAACGCGCCGCCGGCCAGGCCGAGGCCATCCGTCAGTCGCTTCGCAAGCAGGCCGACGAGCTGGCCGACGCCGCCAACGTGGTCTCGACCCAGTCGCGCCTGTCGGAAGCGTCGCTGAACCAGCAATCGCGCCACCTGATCTCGACCTCGGACCAGGTGATGGCCAAGGTCAAGACCATCGCCGACACGTTGCGCCAGAACACCAACGACCTGATCGCCGTTTCGTCGCGCGTCGGCGTCGAACTGGAAGCGGTCGGCGAGGGTCTGCGCCAGCGGACCTCGGAAGTCGGCGTCGCCGCCACCAAGGCCATGGCCGACACCAATGGCCTGTCCGAGGTGCTGGAAGCCCGCACCGAGCAGATGGCCTCGATTTCGGAAGATGTGGCCGGCAAGATCCGCGTCTCGACCGACGCGCTGCGCCGCCAGACCGAGCAATTGGTGGCCTCGGCCGACCAGGCCCAGGTCAGCGTGGTGTCGGTGGGCGAGAAGCTGAAGGACCAGTCCGACGCCCTGGCCCGCGTCGCCGACGATTCGTCGGAAGTGCTGAAGGCCTTCGGCCAGTCCATCGCCAAGCATGCGGTGGAAGTGGGCGAAGCCAGCCAGCGGGTGTTCCACAACTCGCAGACCGCCGGCGACGCGCTGCGGACCATCGTGCGCGATTTCGAGGAAACCTCGAACAAGACCGCCGCCCAGGTCACCGCTGCCGGCGACATGCTGCGCAGCGGCATTCGCGACCTGACCCAGTCGTCGGAACGCATCACCCAGCAGGTCCGCGCCTCGGGCGAGTCGCTGCGCCGCCAGGCCCTGGAACTGCAGGAAACCAGCGATCGCACCGGCGCCAAGCTGGAAAGCTCGTTCGAGATGATCCGCCAGAAGTCGAACGATCTGGGCGTCACCGGCGATCGTCTGACCCAGCAGGCCGAGGCCTTCTCGGCGACCTTCGGTCGCCAGATCGACGAACTGATCTCGGCCTCGAAGCTGGCCGAGATGCGGGCCGAGCAGATCGAGGAACGCCGCGCTCAGGCCTCGGTCGAGCATTTCCTGCGCAATGCCGCCTTCATCGTCGAAAAGCTGCAATCCCTGTCGGTCGATATCGGACGCATCTTCTCGACCAATATCGACGAGAAGGCCTGGCGCGAGTTCCATGCCGGCGACCAGTCGGTGTTCGTGCGCAAGATTCTCAAGAATCTCGACAAGCACCAGATCGCCGCCATCAAGAACAAGTTCGAGGATGACGGCGGGTTCCGCGACTATGTCACCCGCTATCTGGCCGAGTTCGAATCGTTGCTGAACCAGGCCCGTCAATCGGATTACGCCGACGTTTTGACCGGCACCTTCACCTCGTCCGAGGTCGGCAAGCTGTATCTGGTGCTGGCCCGCGCCCTGGGCCGCCTGGAATAGGGCGCCTGAAACGACAAACGGCCCGGGGCAGCGGATGCCCCGGGCCGTTTTCGTTGGTGGCGGCGTCAGATCCGCATTTCGCCGATATAGATGCCCAGGCCGCGCGCGGTGTGGGCGATGGTGCCGTAAGGATCGACACCGCGGGTAACGCCGGCCACTTCGTTCAACGGCACATCGACCACGCTGCCATGCTGCCAGGCGACCATGCGATCCAGCTTGCCCTGGGCGATCAGATCGACGGCGTGCACGCCGAAGGCCGAGGCGATCATGCGGTCGCGCGGGCCGGGCTGGCCGCCGCGCTGGACGTGGCCCAGCACGGTGACGCGGGTTTCCGCCTGAACCATCTTGGCCAGACGCGCGGCCAGATATTGGCCGATGCCGCCATAGCGGGCCTCGCCGTCGGCCTGGACGTGGGTGACGTTGTGGCCGGTTTCGGTCTTGCAGCCCTCGGCCACCACCACCAGGGCGTGATTGCGGCCCTCGGCCTGGGTTTCCGCCAGCCGTCCGGCGACGCCTTCCAGGCTGTAGGGAATTTCCGGGATCAAGATGACGTCGGCGCCGCCGGCGATGCCCGCCGCCATGGCGATATGGCCGACATCGCGGCCCATCACTTCCAGCAGCATGACGCGGTGATGGCTGGCCGCTGTCGGCGCCAGCCGGTCCATGGCTTCCGAGGCCACCGTCAGGGCGGTGACATAGCCGATGGCGTAGTCGGTGTGGGCGACATCGTTGTCGATGGTCTTGGGAATGCCGACCATCGGCACGCCGCCTTGCTTGCACAGCTTGTTCAAGATGCGCATCGAGCCGTCGCCGCCGATGACGATCAACGCGTCCAGACCCAGTTCCCGGAAACCATCGACGAATTCCTGCGAGCGGTCGCGGGTGGTGCCGTCGGGCATCGGATAGGCGAAGGGGTCGCCCTTGTTGATGGTGCCCAAGATGGTGCCGCCCATGCGCAGCATCTCGCCCGAGGCGATGCCCAGATCGAACTCGACATAGTCCAAGGGCCGGTTCATCAGGCCCAGGCTGCCGTCGCGGATGCCGAACACCCGCCAGCCATAGCCGCGGATGGCGCGGTGCGTCACCGCCCGCAAGGCCGCGTTCAGGCCGGCGCAATCGCCGCCGCTGGTCAGGATGCCGATTCGCTTCTGCTTGTGGGCCATGACGTGCCTCTCCGGTCGGTAACGGTCTTATCCATACCGCTTCGCACCAATCTCTGCTACTGTCAAACCCGCATTCGACAGCAGGTGTCTTCGCTCCGACATGATCGACGATGATATGGAAGAGATCCGCCGCAGGCTGGCGGATCTGGTGACCGAACACCGGGACCTTGACGATGTCATTTCACGCATCGCCGCCGACCCTCATGTCGATCTGCTGCAGATGCAGCGGCTGAAGAAGCGCAAGCTGGCCCTGAAGGACCAGATCGCCAAGCTGGAAAACCAGCTGATCCCCGACATCATCGCTTGACGGCGAAAGCGGGCGGGACCTGATCGGTCTCCGCCCGTTTGTCCGCCAAAGCCCCTTACGCCGCGCGGCGACCGGCCAGGGCGTGGATGTGGCGATAGACCGGGCCGGCGGTTTCGGCGTGCAGCAGCGCCGCGTCGATGATCGCCTGGACATAGCCCGCCTTGGTGCCGCAATCGTAGCGGGTTCCCCTGAAGCGCAGTCCCGACAGCCCGACCTGGGACAGCGTCGCCGCGATGGCGTCGGTCAGCTGGATTTCGCCGCCCTGACCCTTCTGCTTCCTGTCCAGGAAGTCGAACACCACCGGCTCCAGGATGTAGCGGCCGATCACCGACAAGGTGGACGGCGCGTCCTCGGGCTTGGGCTTCTCGACCATGCCGCGGGCCCGGGCCAGTTGGCCCTTTTCCTCGACCACGTCCAGGATGCCGTAGCGGTTGACGTGCTCCAACGGCACGTTCTCGACCGCCACCAGATGGCCGCGGGTCTGGGTCCACTGATCGACCATCTGGCGAAGGGCGCCCGGCTGGCCCATGATCAGGTCGTCGGGCAGCAGCACCGCGAAGGGCTCGTCGCCGATGACGGGCCGCGCGCACCACACCGCATGGCCCAGGCCCAGGGGCGCCGGCTGACGGACGGCGGTGATGGTCACCCCCTTGGGGCAGGTCGAACGGGCGATTTCCAGCAGTTCCAGCTTGCCGCGCTCTTCCAGCTGGCGTTCCAGCTCGGGCGAGCGATCGAAGTGATCGATCAGCAATTCCTTGCCCTTGGCGGTGACCAGGACGATGTCGGTGATGCCGGCCTCGGCGGCTTCCTCGACGGCGTACTGGATCAGCGGCTTATCGACCACCGGCAGCAATTCCTTGGGAAGAACCTTGGTCGCGGGAAGAACGCGGGTGCCCATGCCGGCGACGGGAAGAACAGCCTTGCGGATCATTTCGGTTACTCGCTTTCGAGCAAGATTGTCGATGGCGGGGATATTCCCCCACCTTCATGGTGGCCATTGGGCCGGATTAAGGCGAATTCGTGGCATTATGCGCGAGGCGCTGCCCGTGCCGGGCCGGCTCAGACGCCGCCGGGCTTGATGCTGTGCGGGAATTTGGCGCTGTGCCAAAAAAGCCCGAGCGGCGATTGAACCGCCCGGGATCGCGCGCGCCAAAGGCATTATGCGCGAAGCGCATGCCCGTGCCGGGCCG